>JADGDA010000029.1 GCA_015228695.1 Alphaproteobacteria bacterium | reverse complement strand
GTTGACAGTCTCTAATGCAGTAGAAATGGAGCCTCTGTCGCCCATGGAATCACGCAATTTACTTGCATCCATGATAGCAATGCCGTACCTGCCAAGCGTTTTTTCAATCTCCTCGACAGCAGCCTTCGCAACGACCGAGGTTGAGGGAAGTGATCTGTCATCCACGACCGGGACGACGGCCACAGTCGTTCCCCTCGAATCCGCAAATGCGGAAAGCCAGGGACAAAGAATCAAAAACGCGGCGATCATCACGGTTCTTTGGCGCATCTTTTTCTCCACATTTCGAAATGTCAATTGTAGCTGTAGCGGCTGGTGCGTGCTGAGCCGCCCTCATATCTTTCATTCCTGGAAACAGGGATGTCTTCGTTGCGGCGGAGGCTGACCCGGAAACGGGCACCCAACTCATCGACCGAGCGGTAGAATCGTTCGGAGGGGGACAATATTCTGCTAATGGGCGTCGGACGGACGGGTTTATCCAAATTCATGGCAATATTGTCGTGCGGCGTGCCGTTGGTCGAACGTGGTTTCCGTGACGATGATGAAGAAACATCAGCCACCACGAGGGTGGGAGTGGTTTCTTTACTCAAGGCGACAGCCGTGCCAACGGACGCATACCCGCGTGCCCAGCGGTTTACGTCATCGATGAATCCGTGTGTATTGTCGTGTGCAACACGTTTTCCGTTGCGGACTCGCAGGCTGCCGCCATTGTAGTGGCTGAGAGCCAGATCCCAGTTCCGTCCATACAGGTTGTAGAGCCGCTCAAGATAAGAGATACCCAGACGGATATTCAATTTCGGGTCCCAGAGGGCATCGGCCGGAACGCCGAACTCGCCCATGGCGGTCTTGGGCATGATCTGCATCACGCCCCGGGCGCCCGCCGGACTGAGGGCGGCGTCGTTGAAATTCGACTCTGCCTTGGCAAGGCCAAGCGCCAACGAAACGGGCACCCGGCCGTTCTTGGCCGCTTCCTCGGCCACCATGCGCGCGACCTCGTCCTTGGTAGCGGCGGTGGCATTGCCGCCCAGTGCAAGAACCCCGGCCACGGCCAACGTCACCAACCTGATGGTCGATATTTTCGAACGATGCGATGTCGTCGTCATGTTACCTTCCCTTTTCAACCGGATATCGTCTTATCGACGAATAATCAGAGGTTCTCCCTGGCAGACGTCCTCTCTGGTTGAACCATGGAAGGGTTAGGCAAAAAAACCCGGGCCAGCACCGCTGGCCCGGAAGTTTGGTCAGGAAAAGCATCGCCGCAGGAATCAGTCGCCGCGCCGTAAAGGCGTGCCGAAAATATAGCCCACCTTGCCGTTCTCATTGTGAATACGCGTCCAATTATCCTTTCCGTCCTCCATCCAGGCATTGATGGCATCACCGGCCGCCACCCTTCCCACCTCTTCCGCCCCCGCATTCGGCGCGTGGAGGACGACGAAGCTGCGCTCGGCGATATACCGTCGATAGGAAGGGGTGGGCCTGTGTGCGGCGGTGTCGGGGGAGGGGTATGCGACGGGGTCGGGCCTGTATACGGCGGTGTCGGGCGGGGTGGACGTGCACGCGGACAGGCCGATGAGCAGAACGACAACCGCGCCAAACGGTCTTGTCAGACCTATAAATTTATTCATTTGCAACCCCAAGGTTATGTCTCGGAAACGAGCCCACACGTAGCCATTCAGTACCCTAACGCAACAACTGTTCATCAGGATCCTCCGTGCCACCACCTGACGCCGGCTGCATTTTTCCGGCGGGTTCCTTGCGGTTCTCAGCCCCCCCCGCCCGGTTCCAGCCGCTCGCGATCGCTTCCAGGCGGGCGCTCTTGGGCGGGTGGGTCGAGGAGCCCTCATCGCCGACAAGGGTGCGAATGGCGATGGAGGCGTCATCGAGCGAGCCCCCCATGAGACGGACGACGAAGCCCGAGAAACTGTCGGCCTCCAGTTCCTTCATCGGCCGGCTTCCATCCCCGTCCAGGGTATGGCCGGACAGGTGATGACCGACTTCATGCGCGAGGATGCTGAGGCCGGCCCAATCGGTCTTGGTGGATTTCAGGACGGAGGCCATGAAGACCTCGCTGTAGACGACAAGCCTCTGGGTCCCGTCCTCGCTCATGACCGCGCTGGCATTGGACACATTGCCGGCCATGGTGACGAAATTGGATGGCAGGCCGACCTTGCGGGTGATCGTTTCGACGAAGGCGATGGCCTCGCCGCTGGATTGAAAACCATAGATCGGCTCGTCTTTTCCGGGACGCCCATCGTAAGAGCACCCATGTTTCGCCCGCATTTTGATGCGATTTTGGGCAAGAGCCTGCAAAGGGATGCCGAGACAACAGGAACACAGGGGAACGGCGGCCAGTTTCAGAAAACCACGTTTGGTGAGCATGGCAAGTCCTCACGATGGAAACCACGAAAACCCCACCGGGCGGAACGGGCGCCCGGTGGGAAAATGCCTAGAGCAACGACTCATTCAAAAGATGCATAATTCACTCTTCGTTCGTCATGCTCGGGCTTGACCCGAGCATCCATGTGCCGCCGCAATGCTCCAATGTTTACAACGTGCTGTGGCGGCACCGCGTAGATGGCCGGGTCAAGCCCGGCCATGACGGCGGTGGGGGAATGTGAATCTTTTGTTTGCATCAGTGCACTAAGCGGTTGCCGGAAAGTCCCAGGGGTTTCCGGAGACCGTGTATATAGTGGGGCCGTGCCGCCGCGCCGCGACGGCGGCCAGGAGCAGGGACCGCCCCGTCATGACATTTTCCGCTCTTCGTCGTTCGTCTTATGGTGCCGTGGCAGGGCAATCGGGCGAAGGAGAACATTCCCGTATGGCCGCCCGGAAAGAGGCCTTCCAACGGCCGTTGAGGCCGCGCGTCGTGCCGGAGGCACGCCTTCGGCATGACGCGTTAGCGGAGCGAGCCAAGCGGCCGGACGGCCGTGCCCGGCGACTGAGGGAGCAAGAAAACCAGGGTAGTCGGGTTCACCCGATGACCCTGGGGGCCGTGGCTCTTGTGCTGGCGCTTTCGGGCTGTTCCTGGTTTTCCGGGACGGCCAAGGAGAAGGTGGAGCCGCTGCCGTTGGCTTGCCCGAGGGTCTCCATCGACAAGGTGACGTCCCACCTGACGCGCTTCCGCGACGGCCCCGGCCGCGACATCACCGACAAGACCCTGGAAGCCGAGATCACCGGATTCACCGGCGACTGCGGCCGGACCAAGACGGGCGAGGACGTGACCCTGACGGTCGCCTTTTCCGCCAACCGGGGGCCGGCGGCCAAGGAGCGGACATTGGATATTCCCTATTTCGTCGCCGTTTCGCGGCTCGCGCCCCTGTCCGGCAGGGACAAGGCGGATGGCGAGGCTCCCGCCGTGGGGAGCGACGGTTCCCGGGAACGCGAGATTCTGAGCAAGCAAATCTTCCGGGTCGCCTCCGCCTTTCCCGAGGGCATCAACACGATCCGGTTCCGGGACGAGGACATCGTCCTGGAACTCCGCCTCTCGCCGAGCGAAACCGCCCGTGGCTACACCGTGCACCTGGGCTTTCAGCTCACACCCGAGGAAATCGAGTACAACCGTGGGCGCTTGCAATGAAGACGACGCCGCTCGACGCTCTGCATCGGGAATTGGGCGCGCGGATGGTTCCGTTCGCCGGGTATTCCATGCCGGTCCAGTATCCGGCGGGGATCATCGCCGAGCATCAGCACACGCGGGCCGCCGCGTCCCTGTTCGACGTGTCGCACATGGGGCAGGGGACGCTGGGCGGGGCCGACGCGGCGGCGGCTCTGGAAACCCTGGTGCCGGGCGATATCGTGGGACTGAAGCCCGGACGCACGCGCTACACCTTGTTCACCGACGGGAATGGCGGGATTCTCGACGACCTGATGGTGACCCGTACCGAGGGGCATCTGTTCCTGATCGTCAACGCCTCCCGCAAGGAGGCCGACTTCGCCCACCTGCGCGCCGGGGTCGGAGCAAGGTGCAAGGTCGAGGAACTGACCGGCCGCGCCCTGCTGGCGCTGCAAGGGCCGCAGGCGGTCGCGGTCATGGCCCGTCTCGCTCCGGGGGCCGCCTCCATGGGCTTTATGAGCGCGGCAACCCTCGTTCTCAACGGAGAGGCGTGTTTCATCACCCGGTCCGGTTATACCGGCGAGGACGGCTTCGAAATCTCGGTTGCGGCCTCCGGGGTCGAGGCCCTCGCCCGCTGGTTTCTGGAACAGCCGGAGGTGCGGCCGGCGGGGTTGGGCGCGCGGGATTCCCTGCGGCTGGAGGCGGGCCTGTGCCTGTACGGCAACGATATCGACACCGGGACCACCCCGGTCGAGGCCGGTTTGACCTGGGTGATCGGTAAGCGCCGCCGGGAAGAGGGCGGATTTCCCGGCGCCGGGACGATCCTGCGGCAACTGGCCGAGGGGACGGGGCGCAGACGGATCGGTCTGGCGATTCTCGATCGGGTTCCGGCGCGCTCGCACGCTCCCATCGTCGCGTCGGATGGACAACCCGTCGGCGAGGTGACCAGTGGTGGATTCTCGCCAACTCTCGACCGGCCGGTCGCCATGGGGTATGTGAAGGCGGCGCACGCCGCGCCCGGCACCGAGGTGGGAGTGATGGTGCGCGACGTGGCGCGGCGGGCGGTGGTGACGGAGATGCCTTTCGTCGCCCACAGATACTACAGGGGGTGAGGGATGGCTGGTCTCTGGTTCACTGACGAGCATGAATGGGTCCGGGTCGAGGGCGACACCGGGGTGGTCGGCATTTCCGACTACGCGCAAAAGCAGCTGGGCGACATGGTGTTCGTCGAATTGCCCGCCGTCGGGCGCAAGGTTTCCAAGGGGGGCGAGGCGGCGGTGGTCGAATCGGTCAAGGCGGCGAGCGAGGTCTACGCTCCCGTCTCCGGCGAGGTGGTCGAGGTCAACGGCGCCCTCGCGGGCAACCCCGCCGCCGTGAACGAGGACCCCTACGGCGACGGCTGGATGTTCCGCCTGCGCCTGTCCGACTCCGGTGAACTGGCGGGCCTCATGGACCGGGCGGGCTATGAGGAGTACGTGAAGGGACTCGGTTGAGATGCGCTACCTTCCCCTCACCGAGGCCGACCGGTCGGGAATGCTGGACGTCATCGGCGCGCCTTCGGTGGATGCGCTGTTCCGCGACGTTCCCGCCGGGGCGAGGCCCGGAACTCCCTTCGATCTGCCCCCCTCCGCGGGAGAGATGGAGGTCGAGCGTCATCTGTCGGCCCTGGCCCAGCGCAACCTCAGCGCCGGTTGCGCGCCGTGCTTCCTGGGGGCCGGGGCCTATCGCCACCATGTTCCGGCGGCGGCGGATCATTTGATCCAGCGCGGCGAGTTCCTGACCGCCTACACCCCGTACCAGCCGGAAATCAGCCAGGGCACGCTCCAGTATCTGTTCGAGTTCCAGACCCAGGTGACGATGATCACCGGGATGGAGGTCGCCAACGCCTCCATGTACGACGGCGCCACCGCCTGTGCCGAGGCCGTGGCCATGGCCTGCCGGATCACCCGGAAGCGGCGGGTGCTGCTGTCGGGGAGCCTGCATCCCCACTACCGCGACGTTTCCCGAACCCTGATGCGGTTTTCCGGGGTTCAGGTGGAGGCCCTGGCCCCCGATCCCGTCGGCATCGAGGACCTGATCGGACGGATGGACGACGGAATTGCCTGTGTGGTGGTACAGACGCCGGGTTTCTTCGGCCACCTGAACGACTACACGGCCCTGGCCGCCGTCTGCCACGAGGCCGGGGCGCTTCTGGTGGTGGCGGTGACCGAGCCGGTGTCCCTCGGGCTTCTGATGCCGCCGGGGGAGATGGGGGCCGATATCGTCGTCTGCGAGGGCCAGTCCATCGCCGGGCCGGTCGGTTTCGGCGGCCCCGGAGTCGGCCTGTTCGCCACCCGCGAGCGGTTCGTGCGCCAGATGCCGGGCCGTCTGGTCGGTCAGACCGTGGATGCGGACGGGCGGCGCGGCTGGGTGCTGACCCTGTCCACCCGCGAGCAGCACATCCGGCGCGAGAAGGCGACCTCGAACATCTGCACCAACGCGGGGCTGGTGGCCTTGGCGTTCACCATCCACCTGTCGTTGCTGGGCGAGGCCGGCTTTGCCCGTCTGGCGGAACTGAACCATGCCAGGGCTTCGGCGCTGGCCGACCGGATGGGGAGGATCGGAGGGGTTCGGGTGGTGCCGGGAACGTTCTTCAACGAATTCGCGCTCACTCTCCCCCGTGCGGCGGCGAAGGTGGTGGAGGAACTGGCCGCGCGCGGGATTCTCGGCGGGGTCCCGGCATCGCGTTTCTATCCCAGCTATCCGGAACTGGAGGACGTGCTGCTGGTCGCGGCCACGGAGACCAACACTCCCGAGGAGATGGAGACGTTCGCCGCCGCTTTGGAGGAGATTCTGTGATGACCGGGGGAGAGGGGACCGTTTCCGGGAACCGGGGACTCGATCTGGAGGAGCCGCTGATTTTCGAGCAAGACGTCTCCGGCCGCACCGGGGTCGATCTGCCCGAGCCCGGATGGGTGGCCACGGACCGCCTGGGCGGGCTGCGGAGGAAGGGGCCGATCGGTTTGCCCGGACTGTCCGAGCCCCAGGTGGTGCGCCACTACACCCGCCTGTCGCAGAAGAACTACGGCATCGACTCCGGCTTCTATCCCCTGGGCTCGTGCACCATGAAGCACAACCCCCGTCTGGGCGAGAAGATGGCGCGGCTGCCCGGATTTGCCGACATTCACCCCTTCCAGCCCGACAGCACCGTCCAGGGCGCGCTGGAACTGATGGACACCCTGGCCCGCTGGCTCAAGGAGCTGACCGGCCTTCCCGCCGTGGCGCTGTCGCCCGCGGCCGGCGCCCATGGGGAACTGTGCGGTCTGATGGCCATCCGCGCCGCCCTCGAAGCGCGGGGCGACGCCCGGTCGCGGGTGTTGACCCCGGAGTCCGCCCACGGCACCAACCCGGCTACGGCGGCCCTGTGCGGCTATGCGGTCGAGTCCGTTCCCGGGAACCGGGACGGCCGTGTCGACTTCGGCGCGTTGAGGGAGCGTCTCGGCCCGGACGTGGCGGCGGTGATGCTCACCAACCCCAATACCTGCGGTCTGTTCGAGACCGATATCGTCCGCATCGCCGAGGCGGTGCACGAAGCGGGGGCGCTGTTCTACCTGGACGGCGCCAACTTCAACGCCCTGGTGGGACGGGTCAGGATCGCCGACCTGGGCGTCGACGCCATGCACATCAACCTCCACAAGACCTTCGCGACTCCCCATGGCGGCGGCGGTCCGGGGGCGGGGCCGGTGGTCCTGTCGGAGGCTCTGGCTCCGTTCGCGCCCGTGCCCTATGTGGTTCACGGCCCGGATGGCTTTTCCCTGGTCGAGCACGCGAGGGGAAGCGGGTCCGGTCCCCTCCCCTTGGGGCGGCTGAAAGGATTCCACGGCCAGTTCGGGGTGCTCGTGCGGGCGCTGGCCTACATGATGAGCATGGGGGGCGACGGCTTGGCCTTGGCCTCGGGCGATGCGGTGCTCAACGCCAACTACCTGCTGGCGCGGCTGAAGGACGAGTTGTCCCTGTCCTTCCCCGGTCCGTGCATGCACGAGGTGCTGTTCGACGACCGGTTCCTGAAGGACACCGGGGTCAGCACCCTCGACTTCGCCAAGGCCCTGATCGACGAGGGCTATCATCCCATGACCATGTACTTTCCGCTGGTGGTCCACGGGGCGCTGCTGATGGAGCCCACCGAGAGCGAGAGCCGGGAAACGTTGGATCGATTCGTGGACGTGGTCACATCCCTGGCTGCGCGGGCCAAGACCAAGGACGCGGAGTTCTTCCGTCAGGCGCCGCGTCTGACCCCGCGCCGCCGTCTGGACGAGACCTTGGCCGCGCGCCGGCCGGTGTTGCGGTGGACGCGCGGGTCCGATGAGACCACCGCGAAGGGAACATCGTGATGACCAGTCAGAACATCATTGAAACCAGCAAGATCATCGATACCATTTCCGGCCTGGAAACCGCCTCCGGCGCCCACATCGAGTGGCTCAAGAACTTCCACCGGATCATCGTGTGCGGGTTGACGTTCGATCCGAAACTGGCGGCCCCGGACGCCCACTGCAACTGTCTGTTCGGCAAGTGGTACTACGGCCAGGACGACATCCGGGATGACGTGCTGTTCCAGGAAATCGGCCGCACCCATCAGGCGTTTCACGGGATCGGCTCCAGTATTCTACAGGCCACCGCCGTGGGCGGGGCGGTCGATCAGGAGAAGTACGACGGATTCATGTCCATCGTGGTGGCGTTCAACGATCAATTGCGGCGGCTGCAAACGGAGTTGTGGGGCAAGATTTCCTCCAGCGATCCGCTGACCGGGCTGCCCAGTTGGCACCGGATGCTCACTCCCGTCGGCACGGATATGGGCGACACCTCGGGCAAGACGCAGAATTCCTGCGCCGCCATGTGCGATCTCGACCACTTCAAGCGCATCAACGACACCTACGGCCATCAGGCCGGGGACGAGGTTCTGCGCAGACTTGGCGCCTGCCTTCAAGACGGACTGCGCCCCAGCGATCTCGTCTACCGCTATGGGGGCGAGGAATTCCTGGTCTATCTCGGGGGCGCGTCCCTGGAGGAGGCCGCCCTGGCCTGTGATCGCCTTCGCGTCGCCGTCGGCAAGATCATTTTCGAACTGCCGACCTTCGCCCCCTTCGCGGTAACCGCCTCTTTCGGCGTCGCCCGGGTGGAAAAGAACCTGAGCATTGACGACGTGGTGACCCGCTGCGACTTGGCCCTGTACGCGGCCAAGGGCAACGGCCGCAACCGGGTCTATTGCTGGGAGGGCGGGGAGGTCAGAGCCTACGAACGTCCGGCCTCGGAGGCGTGATTCGGGCGCCGGAACGGGCCGGGCGAAAAAGTGTGTCGACAACGGACCTTAACTTTGTTACACGATCGCCTCCAGCGTCGGGCGCCTCCAGCGTCGGGAAGCTGGCGATGGGTGCATAGCTCAGTTGGTAGAGCAGCTGACTCTTAATCAGCGGGCCCAAGGTTCGAGTCCTTGTGCACCCACCAAGTTTTCAAGGGGTTAGGCCAACGTAGCCTAGCCCCTTTTTCTTGATGGAGCCGAACAGGTAGGGCACAAAGTCCGACCGGCTCTCCCCCTGACCGGCTTATTGCCCTTCTTGATCGGTTGGTGTCGTAAGAATATCTGTCGTTTTCTCGCGATCAAGGGCGCGGAGTTCTTCAAGGCAACGATCACGAGAATCGCTCATGC
The DNA here is from genome assembly GCA_015228695.1 of Alphaproteobacteria bacterium. Classification (GTDB taxonomy): domain Bacteria; phylum Pseudomonadota; class Alphaproteobacteria; order Rhodospirillales; family Rhodospirillaceae; genus JADGDA01. Next base: position 7,582 of record JADGDA010000029.1, on the reverse strand, counting down.
CTTCCATGGCCGAAGAAAAAGCCACGGCGCTCAGTATGATCCTTTTTCGTTCATCGACGCTGAGACGTTCAAAATACTTCATAGGGACATCGTCTCTATAATTTGTTCGAATGAAATCAGCGGGCCAGTATCACTGAAGGGACGATCGGAGACTTTCCCGAACGATCATCAGTGTAACATGTGAAGCGGGTGCGAGAACAGACTTGCGAAAATTTCGGACAGGGAAATCGCATAAGATTGACTCCATGACGGAACGTCCTCAATCTATGGACGTCATGACCGCAGTGTATGATCATTCTTCGTACCGTGTGCCGGAAAGCCCCGAACTACAGGCTCTGACCGCTCGTGCCGACATGCTGCGAGCGCGGGTTGATGCGGCCCGCGCCGCCCGCCCCGACCTCTGGCCCGTGGTTCAGGAGAAAATGAAAATCTCCTGGACGGCGGATTCCAATGCGTTGGAAGGAAGCTCGCTCAGCTTCGGCGATACGCTGTTTTTCCTCAAGGAGGGATTGACGGTTCAGGGTAAGCCGCTCAAGGATTTTCTCGACGCCCGTAACCATGCGGACGCGATTGAGTTTCTCTTCGATGTTGTTGCCACCCGACGCGATATCACCGAGGGTGTACTCAAGGAACTCAACGCGATGCTGCTTGCGGGCGTGAAAAGCACCCCGGCCATCGGCGGACAGGGGCACCGCATTGAAACGCCCGCCGCGCCGGGGGAATACAAACGGCTGCCAAACCATGTGCTGCAACCGGACGGTGAGATTCATCACTATTCCGACCCCATCCATGTCCCGGTGGAAATGTCGGCGCTCTGCCAATGGATTGCCGAACAGGAAGGGGTCATTCACCCCGCCCTTGTCGCGACCGTCGCTCACTATAACATGGTTCGCATTCATCCGTTCGACGACGGCAACGGGCGCGGTGCCCGCATTCTCATGAACCTTATCCTGCTGCGTGCCGGCTTCCCGCCGGCCGTCGTTCGCAATGAAGACCGGGCGGCCTATCTTTCCGCGCTACGCCAAGCGGATACGGGCTCGTTCGGGGCGTTTGCGCATTTCACGCTGTCCGCGCTCATCGCCACGGAGGAGCGCATCCTCCACGACCTGGAGGCATGAATTCAAGTGATCAGACCATTGGTTTTCGTGGTGTTGGCGGCGCTGTCGTCGTCGACGGGGGCCTGGGCCCATTCGGTTCTGCTTACCGCGCGGCCGGCGGCGAATTCCACCATCTCCGCCGTGGGTGGGGTGGAGGTGTCGCTCCGGTTCGACAGCCGCGTCGACGCCCGCCGCTCCAGCCTCGCCATCGAACTCCCCGACGGAAGAAAGCTCAGGCTGACCCCGCTTCAGGGCGATGAGCCGGGCACCGTCAAGGCCCGTGCCGATGCCTTGCCCGCCGGGAAATACAAGATCGTCTACGAGGTTCTTTCCATCGACGGCCATTTCGCGCGGGGGGCGAGCCCGTTCACGGTGGAGTGATCGCCCATGTTTTTTCCCGTCCTCGATTTTCTTGCCTCGGTTTTTGATGCCGTTTTCCTGATTGCCCAGGCGTGGATCATCGGCGGGGTGGTGTTCGCCGCGTTTCTTGCCGCGCCCATGGGCGAGTCCCATATTCTGCGGCGGACGCTTCGTTGGGTCTCCACCGGTGGCATGATTCTGGCGCTTTCCGTCGCCTTGACCACCGCGCCTCCGGTGTTGGCGCTCGTCGATCATATCGGCCTCGATCTCAGGGACGCCCTGGGCGCCGAATTCGTGATGTGGCACGGTGTGGCCGCGCTGAGCGGGATTGCCATTTTTCTTCTGGCGCGCAGCCCCGTGGCCGCAAGGCGGCCGGTCCTGCTGCTGCTTCCGATTCTGCTGCTGTTGCTGGCCGGAGTGATGACCAGCCATGTCGCGTCCCGCGTCGAAGGGCGGTTCGTCCTCGGCGTCTCCCAGATGACCCATGTGATGGCCGCCTCGGCCTGGGTCGGCGGCATTCCCTACCTGCTCATGGCCATCGTGGAAAGTCCGCGGGCCAGGAGTCCGGGCCCGCTGACCCGACGTTTTTCCTCCATCGCCATGGTCGGCGTGGCTTTGCTCTCGGTCTCGGGGGCCCATCTGGCGATGACCCATATCAGCTCGTTTGCCGGTCTGGTCGGGGGGGAGTACGGCGCTTTGCTCCTCGTCAAGATCGCCATGTTCGGCTGCATGTTGACCCTGGGACTCGGTAATTTTCTCGCGGGGCGTTCCATGGAGGCCAACGGTCCGCCGTCGGTGGCCCGCCTCAGAAGTTTCGCCGAGACCGAAGTGGGGATCGCCGGGGCGGTCCTGCTGGTGGCCGCCTCGCTGGGGGCGCAGCCGCCGCCGGTCGATATCCTGGGCGATCTGGTCTCCCCGGCCGAGATGTGGCAGCGGGTTTCTCCGGCGTGGCCCATGCTGATCGATCCGCCGGTGGCGACGGACACAAGCTGGTCCGAGGTTAACCACAACGTCTCGGGCCTGTTCGTTTTCGCCGTGGGGCTGCTCGCGCTGCTGCACCACACGGGCCGCGCCCGTTGGGCCCGGCATTGGCCCCTGATTTTCGTGCTGTTCGGCTGGATGGCCATCCGCACCGACAGCGAGGCTTGGCCGTTGGGGGCGTGCTCTTTCCTCGGCTGTGACGGCGGCGATCCCGAAGTGATCCAGCACCGTCTCCTGACCATCCTGCCGGCCATCTTCGGGGTCGTCGAATGGAGGGTGCGCACCGGACGTCTCCACCATCCGGCCGCCAAGTACATGTTCCCCCTGCTCTGCGCGGTGGGGGGAGCGATGCTGCTCACCCACACCCACCAGATCGGCGACGCCCGTCAACGCTTTCTGGTGGAGTTCACCCACCTGCCCATGGGCCTCTTCGGAATCCTGGCCGGGTGGGGACGCTGGCTGGAATTGCGGGGGGACCCTCAGGTCAAGCGGTGGGCCGGGTGGTTCTGGCCGGTCTGCCTGATCATGGTCGGGCTCATTCTGCTCGACTACCGCGAACATTAGAGTCCTCCGGCGCTTGAAATCCATGGGGCGATCGCGGATAGTCGGCGGCCGGGTCACGAGGAGGAAGAACATGGCCGATGCGACCATCACCGTCGAGGTTTCTCCGGGCGAGCTGATCGACAAGATCACCATCCTGGAGATCAAGGCCGAGCGCATCGCCGATCCCGCCAAGGTGCGCAACGTCCGTATCGAACTGGACACCCTGACCCAGGCCCGCGACCGGGCGGTCACCGGCTCTGGGGAACTGGAGACGCTCACGGCGGACCTCAAGGGCGTCAACGTCGTCCTGTGGGAGATCGAGGACGAAATCCGCGACTGCGAGCGCGCCGGAAACTTCGGCACCCGCTTCATCGAACTGGCCCGCGCGGTCTACCACACCAACGACAGACGCTCCGCCCTGAAGCGCCGGATCAACGACCTCCTCGGTTCCCGCATCGTGGAGGAAAAATCCTACGCGGCCTACTGATACGGTCTCCGGAAAGTCCGGAAACCGTATGATATCCTTCATGGGGCTTCGATGATCCCGGCGTGCTGGGCCGCGAGGACGGCCTGGGTGCGATTGGTCGCTCCCAGGCTGCGCAGGACGGCGGCGACGTGAAGTTTCACCGTTCCCTCGGTCAGTTGCAGCCGATAGGCGATTTCCTTGTTCGACAGCCCCTTGGCGAGGAGTTGCAACACGTCCTTTTGCCGATGGGTGACCGGACCGGCCGGGTGGTGGCCGTCGCCGCCGCCGTCCGTCAGCGCCGCCGAGGGCACATAGGTCCCCCCCGACATGACCAGCTTCAGGGCGGCGATCATGATGTGGGCCTCGTCGGTCTTGGGAATGAACCCGGCCGCGCCGAGGGCCAGGGCCTCGCGCACGTTGCTCGGGCTGTCGGAGCCGGACAGAACTACAACCCTGGCCTCCGGGGCCGCCCGGCCCAGGGCGGGGAGGGCCTCCCGCCACGGCATCCCCGGCATTCCCAGGTCGACGATGGCCAGATCGAGGGGGCGTTCCCGGCGCGAAATCTCCAGCATCTCCGGGAAGGTCCCCGCCTCTAGAATCTGGGCGTCCGGGTCGAACTGGGCAAGCTGCAACCGGAGCCCGCCGCGAAACAGAGCATGATCGTCGGCAATCAGCAGCCTCATAACCACCCCCCGCGTCGCCGCAATCTCCTACCCGCACAGCATAGCGCATTTCCGGGGGGGGAGCACGCATCCTATCTCCAAAGGCATATATCCCCCGCCGTGCACCGGGCAAGGCATTGAATGGCATCGTCAATATTCGAGTTTGCGAAACCGCGCGCCTATGTCGGGCGGTTACGTCCAAGGAGATCGTTGCCTGTTGCCGCAGACGGGATCACAGTCCTTGCGTTACCACCCACTCACACGGATCAACAGGGGAGAGACCACGATGATGAAGATTCTGATGGCGTCCGTCGCCGTTCTGGCCATTGGCGTTTCCGCCGCTTCCGCCCAGACCAAGACGATGTCCAGCACCAACGACAAGGGCGTTCAGATTCAGGGCAACACCAACATGAACGTCAATGCCCAGAACGTGAACACCGTCGCCAGCGGCAAGGGCAACAAGGCCGGCACTTCGATCGGCGCGATCCATGGCGGGACCCAGATTCAGGGCAACACCAACATGAACGTCAGCGCCAAGAACGTGAACACCATCGCGACCGGCAAGGGCAACGTGGCCTGCACCGAGATCGGCAGCATCGGCGACAACCCGGCCTGCAAGAAGTAAACCACACCGTCGGAGGGGGAGGGGCTTGCCTCCTCCCCTTTCATGGAGGACATGATGTCCACATCGAAGAAATTCCTCGGCACGCTTTTGTCCACCGCCCTGACGATTATTGTCCTCGCGGAGGCTCCCTCGGCGATCGACGAGACGACGACCGTGGATGTCGCGTCTCCGTTCGTCTCCGATGCTCCCCTGACCCCTCGGGGGTTCGTGGTCGGCTACTATGGCGGCTACGCGAGTGAGCAGATGCGGAGCTACACGCCAAGCGACTTCAATCGGGGATATCATCCGGACAACCTTTCCGCCATCCGCGCGGGTCTGGCGCGCTCCCATGCCTTTTCGAGCAACCTTTACCGCCGCGAGCCGAAAGGCACGCCCATCTACAGAATCACCTTGTACTGATTTTTCCGAGGAGCATGACCATGGTCCGCATCAGTCGTTCGGCCCTGGCCGTCTGTCTGTTCTCCCTCGCCGGGACCGTCGCGGCCCAGGCGGGAGACGTCAAGGTGTACGACCGGGTGCCCTCGGTCGAGGAACTGGGCGCCGTTCTGGGCGGCACGCCTCCGACCGGGCAGAAGAAGGTCAAGTTCCGCAAGCTTGAGTTCGGCGAGGAGACCTCTCCCGCCCAGGCGGCTACGGAGCCGACCTCGGCGTCCCCCTCCGCCGCCATGGCGCCTTCCGTGGACGCGGTCAGCTTTCCGATCAATTTCGGCTATGCGTCCCCGCAGATGCTGCCGGATTCCCGCCCCTACGCCGATGTGGTCGGCAAGCTCATGGCCCAGCGGCCCGATTTGAGTTTTGTGGTCGAAGGGCATACCGACGCCGCCGGTTCGGACGGTTACAACCTCGACCTGTCCCAGAGGCGCGCGGCGGAGGTCAGGTCCTATATCGTCGGCCGGTATGGGATCGATCCCGCGCGGCTTCAGCCGGTCGGACTGGGGGAGGCCGCGCCCCTGCCCGGCGAGGACCCGTACAGCCCGAGGAACCGCCGCGTCCAGTTCCGGCCCGCAGGGTAGTTCGCCCGGTTTTCGGCCCGGTTTTCGGGAGACGGGCCGGTCCCCGGCGCATATAGCGGGGGCATGGCGGTTTCGAGCGGAATTGTCCCTCCACCGTCGGGGTATCACGCCTGACGGCGTTGGGGCGGGTTCTTTCCCTCGAAAATCCACTGCAACCCTGGAACGCCGAAGGAACCCCAATTTAGTGCACTATCACCGGAACCGGAACCGCACCGGAATCCACCCGGAATCCAAATGCGATTTCCCAGCTGTGATACCTGAGTTAGTTGTTTACTCGGCATGAATGGGGCGTCATTATTCCGACGGATTCGGGAGTAGGGGCCGTGTGAACGCGCGGATGGGGGTGTCATGTTTGAGAAAAGACCGTCGGAGGAGTGGATTGCAGCGGTTCGTCAATCGGCGAAGGATAAGACTAATCGCCGCTTTCTTAATGATTCAATACACTATACGAAGATTTTGGCGGAAACCATGATTCGACCGGCGACGCAAAGCGTGGATATCTACAGTGGCTCGCTGGATCGCACTTGTTACGAGGATGCGGTGGTGAACGTTAAATGCGCAGTTCGCATTCTGGTTGATGATCTGCAAGCTGCAAATTGGGCGAAGGCCGGGGATAACGTTACGATTAAAAAAGCGCCTCGTGACATGGGGGAGCATTTTTTTATCGCTGATGGCGCCGCGTTCAGGTTCGAACTCGACCACAACAAAGCGATGGCGATCGCTAACTTTAACGAGCCAGAGGTTTGCGCAGAGTTGAAACGACGTTTCGATGCGGCGTGGAACGCGTAATGGATGCCCATGCCGCACATGCCGTGGCGTCGCTTGGTGAGTTGGGCATCGCTCTCTCAGTTACTATTTTGGCGGATATTCCAAGATGGAGAGAGCGTGCCAGTGCACATATCAACGGGGATGTTTTTGCTAGAGAGAATGCGATAATAGCGACCCGGAATGCTGGGTGGATCTATGCATGGCCGATACTTTGTGTCGATTATATCATTACGAAAGGGAAGTTTATTTTTTGGTACGTTCTCCCCGCTCTGTTTGGCCTTCTCGGATATCTCTCCATAATGAGTATGGCGTGTGGTCGCGACGATGTAGGTTTTGTGCCTGTCAACATGTCTTGTTTGATGGGTGCAGCGTTGTCGTTCTGGGTTTCGATTTTCTATACGATGCTGGTATCCGTTACTTTGGTATTCTGGCCCAGAAGAGACGTAAGGACTGAAGAAATTGTCCAAACTCATATCGTGAATACTAATACAAATATGGGTTCCGATGGGATTCTGTGACAAGCTGGGGTTCCGGTGACAGGGGTCCGGTGATAGTGCACGGGTTCGACATTGGGCACGTTCACGGTATGATCCTGCAATTCACTGGGAACGTCGAGGAGCCATATAGTGGGGGCATGGCCGACCCGTTCGAACTGACCGACGATCCGACTCCCCCCGCTCCGGCAGCCGTTCCGGCCGTGGAATGGCTGGCCGGGCTCAACCCGGAGCAGCGGGAGGCGGTCGAGCACACGGATGGGGCCGTTCTGGTGCTTTCCGGGGCCGGAACGGGCAAGACCCGCGTGCTGACCACGAGGCTCGCCTACATTCTGTCCTCCCGCCGGGCCCAGCCCTGGCAGGTTCTGGCGGTCACCTTCACCAACCGCGCCGCGAGCGAGATGCGGGGGCGGCTTGCGACGATGATCGGGCCCTTGGCCGAGTCGGTATGGCTCGGGACCTTCCATGCCCAGGGCGTCCGCATCCTGCGCAAGCACGCCGAGGCGGTGGGGCTGAAGTCCAACTTCACCATCCTCGACTCCGACGATCAACTCCGGCTTCTGAAACAGATCA
>JADGDA010000299.1 GCA_015228695.1 Alphaproteobacteria bacterium | reverse complement strand
CCTGGTCGATTTCATCACCGGCAAGGAACGCATGGGCCTGGAGCGGGCCATGGGGTCGGCCGGGTTTTCCGTGGGAAAATTTTCTCCGGCCATCCATCAGCGGTTCATCGAACTGTCCGCCGAGCAGAAGACGCTGCTGGACCGGTTCCGCCCCCGCGCCACCCCCGAGCAAGTCGCCTTCTTCGAAAAGACCGTGACCGGTCCCGCCGTCGCCGAGGTCGAACGCATGCGCGGCATCGCCCGCCGGAGCCCGGAGACCGGCGATACCGGCGGCATCGACGGCAAGTACTGGTTCGACGCGATGACCGCCAAAATCGACCTGATGAAGGTGGTGGAGGATCGCATCACTTCGGATCTTCTCGTGATGACCCACGATCTTGCCGACGCCGCCACCCGGAAGTTCGTCGGTCTGGGGGCCGCCGTCCTGACCCTGCTTGGGGTGACCGCGGTTTCGGTGATCGCCATCATCAGCGGAATCACCCGGCCTCTCCAACTCATGACCCGCTCCATGGCGGCCCTCGCGGGCCGTGACATGTCGGTGGACATTCCAGGGACGGACCGCCGGGACGAGATCGGGGACATGGCGGACGCCGTCGCGGTGTTCAAGGAGAGCATGATCAAGGCCGACGAACTGGCGCGGGTCCAGCGTCTGGAACACGAGAAAAAGGAACGCCGCCGCCTGTTCCTGGAGAAGCGGTCCACGGGATTCCGGGCGGAAGTCGGCGGAATCCTGAATGGGGTGGCGGCGGCGGCGGCCGAGATGCAGACGACCGCCGGTTCCATGAGCGCCATCGCCGAGGAAACCAGCCGTCAGGCCACGGCCGTCTCGGGCGCCGCCGACGGCGCCTCGGCCAATGTCCAGACGGTGGCGTCTGCGGCGGAGCAGTTGTCCTCCTCCATCAACGAAATCGCGAAGCAGGTGGCGCAATCGTCGCGCATCGCGGGCGCCGCCGTCGACGAGGCCGGCCGGACCGACGGGCAGGTGCGGGGCTTGGCCATGGCCGCCGCGAGGATCGGCGACGTGGTCAAACTGATCAACGACATCGCCAGCCAGACCAACCTGCTCGCCCTGAACGCCACCATCGAGGCCGCGCGGGCCGGGGATGCCGGGAAGGGCTTCGCGGTGGTGGCCAACGAGGTCAAGAGCCTCGCCAACCAGACGGCCAAGGCGACGGAGGAAATCGGCGGGCAGATCACCTCGGTTCAGGCGGCGACCCAGGAAGCGGTCAAGGCCATCGGGGCGATCAACGCCACCATTTCGCAAATCAGTGAAATTTCCTCCGTCATCGCCTCGGCGGTCGAGGAGCAGGGCGCGGCCACCTCCGAGATCGCCCGCAATGTCGAACAGGCCGCCGCCGGGACCCGGGAGGTTTCAAGCAACATCGACAGCGTCACCATGGCGGCGGGGGAGGCCGGCGACGGGGCGACGCAGGTCCTGTCCGCAGCCGAGGAGTTATCGCGCCAGTCGGAAACCCTCCGCCATCAGGTGGACGATTTCATCGCCCGCATCCGTCTCGGATGATATCGCCCGTATCCGTCCCGTATCCGTCCCGGATGACATCGCCCGGAACATCGCGATAGTTGTGGGGGCGGGCGTACCGTTGATTGACAGTTTCTTGCCACGCCGGTTTCGTTGTGGTATAGTCCGACAAAATCAATCAAGAATTCACAACACATAATCAAGAAAATAGCATTCCATGCGGGGAGGCTGTGGAGGAACGTCGATGGGGGATCAGCGCTGGAGCCTGCTGGATAGCAACCCGTCGGCGCCGACATCCAGGCGGCACACCATACTCATTGTGGACGACGAGCCCTCGAACGTGAGGGCTTTGGCGGAGATTTTGAAGGACAACAATCGGGTCGTCTTCGCCCTGAACGGGGCCGACGCATTGTTGGCCGTCGAGGAGGAGCGGCCCGACATCGTGCTTCTCGACATCATGATGCCGGACATGGACGGCTTTTCCGTCTGTCGCGAGATCCGGGACAATCTGGAATTCGCTCACATTCCGGTTATTTTCGTGACCGCGGCCATCGACATCGAAAGCGAGGTCAAGGCCCTGGCCGCCGGCGCGGTGGATTTCATCAACAAGCCGTTCAGTCCCCCGGTCGTGCGGGCCAGGATCAAGGTCCACCTTGCCCTGAAGGACAGGAACGACGAGTTGTACCACATGGCCTCGATCGACGGGCTGACCGGCATCGCCAACCGCCGGACCTTCGACCGGGTTCTGGACCTGGAATGGCAGCGCGCCTGGAGGTCCCGGTCGCCCCTGGCGGTCGCCATGGTCGACGTCGATTATTTCAAGTCGTTCAACGACCTCCACGGGCATCAGGCCGGTGACGACTGTCTGCGCATCGTCGCCGCCGCCCTGAAGGGGCAGGCATGCCGGAGCAATGATCTGGTCGCCCGCTATGGCGGCGAGGAATTCGCGTTGATCCTGCCGGGTTGCGCTCCGTCCATCATGGCCGATCTGGCCGAGCGGGTGCGGTCCAGCGTCGCCGATCTGGCCATTGCCCATGGGGCGAGTTCCGTCTCCCCCTCGGTCACCGTCAGCCTCGGCATGGCCTGCCTCGGGCTTTCCTGCGACGGAAATGCCTATCCCCAGGCCGCCGAGGCCGCCCGTGGCGGCGGGGGCGGGCTGGTGAAATCCGCCGATCAGGCCCTGTATCAGGCCAAGCAGAGCGGGCGCAACCGCGCGGTCTGCGTGATCGAGCCGATAGAAGGGCTTGAGACGGGCCATTGAGGAGGGACCGCGCCGGAGGGGGCAAGCCGTGACGAACACGAGGTGGTGGTCGCTCGGGGTGTGGCTGATGGCGGGCTATCTGCTCGCCGTGCTCGGCATGGCGGGAGGGGGGTGGCTGATGGTCGGCGCTCTCCGTCAGAGCGTTGCCGTGACCGACGACCTGTACCGCCACCCCTTCGCCGTCAGCAACGCCGCCCTCGACGCCCAGCTTGCGGTCAGCGCCATCCGCAATTCCATGGTGTACGCGATGATTTCCCGCGATCCCGCCGTGGTGGCCAAGGCGGTCATCGAGGTGGAGGAGGCTCATCAGCGCCTGCTCGACCGGATCGGCATCCTGGAGCGGTGGTTTCTGGGCGATATGACGAAGGTGGCCGA
>JADGDA010000298.1 GCA_015228695.1 Alphaproteobacteria bacterium | reverse complement strand
GCCTTGGCCGGGGCCGACGCCGTTTACGACGCGGCCTTCCGCCGGGCGGGAATGCTGCGGGTCTACACCTTCGAGGAACTGTTCGCCGCCGTGGAGACCCTGGCCCATCCCCGCCCCGCCAAGGGCGACCGGCTGGCGCTCCTCACCAACGGAGGGGGGCTTGGAGTCATGGCGGTGGACCATCTGGCGCAGAGCGGCGGACGGTTGGCCTCCCTCTCCGAACAGACCCTCGCCCGGCTCGACCAGGTGCTTCCCTCCCCGTGGTCGCGGTCGAATCCGGTGGACATCAACGGAGACGCCGCCGGCGACCGCTATGCCGCCGCCCTGCGCATCCTGTTCGAGGCGCCCGAGGTCGATGCGACCCTGTGCCTGCACGCCCCCACCGCCATTTCCTCGGGCGCCCGGGTCGCCGAGGCGGTGATCGAGTTGGCCCGCCACCACCGCGACAGCTCCCTGATGACCTGCTGGGTGGGCGAGGAAGACGCCATGGCCGGGCGCAGACTGTTCGCCCAGGCCGGGATTCCGTCCTACGACACCCCCGAACTCGCGGCCCGGGCCTTCATGCATCTGGTCGATTACCGGCGCAATCAGGTGATTTTGATGGAGACGCCGCCCTCGGCCCCCTCCGAATTCACCCCGGCGGCCGTCTCCGCCCGGCTGGTGGTCGAGGGTGTGCAGGCGTCCGGCCGTGAAATGGCGACCGACCCCGAGGCGAAGGCCATTCTCGCGGCCTATGGCATTCCCACCGTGGAAACCCACATCGCCCGCACCCCGGCCGACGCCTCCCGCCTCGCCGCGGAGATGGGGGGACGTCTCGCCCTCAAGATCCTCTCGCCCGACATTTCCCACAAATCCGACGTCGGCGGGGTGATTCTCGACCTTGACGGGGCGCTGGAGGTGGAAAAGGCGGCGCTCCTCATGCAGCAGAGGCTGACCACCATCAAGCCCGATGCCCGGCTCGACGGGTTCACCGTCCAGCGGATGGCGCGCCGGTCGCCGGCGCACGAGCTGATCATCGGGGTGATGTCCGATCCCGTCTTCGGCCCGGTGATCCTGTTCGGGCAAGGGGGGACGGCGGTCGAGGTCATCGCCGACAGCGCGATCGCCCTGCCCCCCCTCAACATGGCCCTGGCCCGCGAACTGATCGAAAGGACCCGGATCCATCGTCAGCTCAAGGGATACCGGGATCGCCCTCCCGTCGACCTGGACGCCCTCTGCCTCACGCTGATTCAGGTTTCGCAGATCGTCGTCGATCTCCCTGAAATCCTGGAACTGGACATCAACCCCCTGTTCGCGGACGCCCACGGCGTGCTGGCCCTGGACGCCCGGATCAAGGTGGGGGCGGCGGGACGATCCGGCCCCGACCGCCTGGCCATCCGCCCCTATCCGAAGGAACTGGAGGAGAGCCTCGTCCTTCCCAACGGAAGACGGGTCCTGCTCCGCCCCATCCGCCCCGAGGACGAGCCGAATCATCACGCCTTCATTTCCAGGCTTTCCCCCGAGGACGTGCGGTTCCGTTTCTTCGGCCAGATCGCGGTGCTGCCCCACTCGGAAATGGCGCGTTACACGCAGATCGACTACGACCGGGAAATGGCCTTCATCGCCACGGCCCCGGACCCGTCCGGGCGCCCCGAAACCCTGGGCGTGGTCAGAACCATCACCGACCCGGACAACACCGTCGCCGAGTTCGCCATCGTCGTCAGAAGCGACATGGGAGGAATGGGGATCGGGCGCGAGTTGCTGGGGAAGATGATCCGCTACAGCCGGTCCCGGGGCACGAAACACGTCGTCGGGCAGGTCCTGAGGGATAACCAGAAGATGCTGCGGATGGTGGAAAAACTCGGGTTCAAGCGCCGCAAGTGCCCGGAGGACGACGTGGTCGAGGTGGTTTTCGATCTATGAGTCCCGCCCCGCCACGGACCAGAGGTCCCGCAGCATCGTCGTGCGCGTCTTGAGCATGATGTAGGTCAGCGGCAACAGGTGGACGATGATGATCAGACCGATCAGGACGTCTCCGACCGACCAGATAAACCCGACGGGGAGAAACGGGCCGCAAAAGGTGACGCCGGTGAAGAACCAGCGGTAGCCGATCAGGTTGGTTCCGCCCAGATACTCGAAACACCGCTCGGAGAAATGCGCCCAGCCGATGATCGTGGAAAAGGCGAAGACGAACAGGCACAGGGTGACGGCGATCCGCCCGGCATCGCCCATCGCCGTCTCGAAGGCCGTCACGGCGAGATAGGCCCCGGTGTACTGGGACCACAGGCCGGTGGACAGCAGGACCAGACCGGTGATCGTGCAGACCAGAACGGTATCCACCAGGGGAACGAAGGACGCCATCAAGGCTCCCCGCGCCGGATGGTCGTCATTGGCGCTTTGCAGAAAGGGGGCGACGCCCATGCCGGCGTTGTGGGTGAACACCCCCCGCGAAACCCCGAACTGCATGGCCTGCATCACGGTATAGCCGATCACTCCGCCGGCTGCGGAAAACGGCGTGAAGGCATAGGTGAACACCATGTTGATCGCATGGAGAGTCCGCGCCGGATCGGTCCCCAGGATCACCAGCCCGAGGGCGACGTAGCCGGCCACCATCCACGGCGCGATGGCGGCGGAAACCAGGACGATGCTCCTCAGGCCCCCGATGATCACCGCCCCGACCACGGTGGCGAGGCCGACCGCGACGACGAGGTTCGGCAGTCCCAGATGATTGCCGAGAGCATGGGCGACGGAGTTCGCCTGGATCAGATTGGCCGTCACCATTCCCTTGACCAGCAACAGACCGGCCAGCATCCACGCGATGTTGCGGAAGGGTTCGGGGAGAAACTTTTCGAGATAGAGCATCGGCGTGGCGAACACGCGCGGCGAAGTGTCCTTGTCGGCGTACTTGATCGCCAGATAGGTGGATGTCATCCGGAAAGAGGTGCCCAGAATGGCGGACATCCACATCCAGAACAACGCGCCCGGCCCCCCGAGGTGAATGGCGGTTCCAACCCCGGCAAGATTGCCGACCCCGATCGCGGCGGCACAGGCGGCGAGAAAGGCGTCCTTGTGGGCGACGTGGCGTTTGTCCGCGGACGGCTTCGCCCTCGGCTTCCTCAAGTTCGCCAGGAGATGGG
>JADGDA010000297.1 GCA_015228695.1 Alphaproteobacteria bacterium | reverse complement strand
CCTTCCGGCTTTCCGGGACGCTTGCCCCGGACGACACCGTTACCATCATCGGGCCGGGCGAGCGGGTCGGATCGGCGACCTTGGCGGCGGCGGCGATGCTCAATTCCTTTGCCGAAATCGAGGCCGGCTCGTTGCGGAGCGATGCCGCCCTCTATCACTTCGAATTGAGCCACCGGGCCACCCGCATGTGGCCCGAATTCGAACGGGAATTGATCGAGGCCGCCGGCGACCACCTGCCCAAGGACTGTGCCCAATGCCAGATTCTGACCGGCGGGTGCTTTGCGAAAGGGACCTACGTCCTCAACAACACCGCTTCGGACGACCTGGACGACCGTAATTTCGACGCCATCGTCCAGGCGTTGCGGGACTTCAACGAGCCGTTCGACGACGTGGACCCGGGAAGCATTCCCAACTACGTGCCCGCGCCAAGATACCGCGCCACCCGGGCCATCCTCATCCATGACGAGGGCTGGCTGAACCCGCGTCTGGTGATCGAAAAGCTCGAAGCCATCTTGAGCCACCGTCCGGGCGTCGTCTTCCGGAACGCGAAGGCGGAACGTCTGGTCGGGAACGGGGCCGCCGTCGAGGGGGTCGCGCTCGACGACGGGGAAACGGTTCCCGGCGACGTCTTTCTCCTCGCCAACGGCGCTTCGGTCGGGGAAATCCTCAAAAAAAGCGGCCTGGGCCTCGCCATCCAGCCGGTCTTCTACGGGGTCGGCGTCTCCCTGGAGATCGCCGCCCCCGGACATCCCCACGAAAAGTGCATCCGGACCCCCAATCGCGGCGGAGCCTGCGGAATCTACACGGTCCCCTACTTCACGGGGCCCGACCGGGCCAATGATCACATCCTGATCGGAGCCAGCAACTTTCTGTCTCCGGACCCCTTCTTCCACGGGCGGGTGGTCAGCGTGGCGCACCTTCTGGAAAGCGCCATGAACGAGATCAACGCGCATTTCTACGACGCCCAGCTCGTGCGGGTAAACGTGGGATGGCGTCCGACGTCGCAGGACACCTATCCGCTGCTCGGCAGAACCTCCCTCGCCAATCTGGTCGTCGCGACCGGAACGAAGCGGGATGGGTTCCATCTGTCCCCGGTCCTGTCCGAGACGATCACCGCGATCCTGCGCGGCGAGCCCGTGGACGAGAGATGGGCGATGTACGCCCCCGAACGCGCCCCCATCCGCGACCTGACCCGCGAGGAGGCGGTGCGGACCGGGGTTGCGAGCCTGATGAGCCAGCACTATCAGCATGGCTATCGGCCCTCGGGAATCCGGATGGACGCGGACATCCGGGACTCCTTCCGCCGCGACCTGGAGGCGCTGCACGATCAGGTCGGAGCCGTGGACTGGGGCATTCCCCCGGAATTGCTGAACATGTACCGGAGGGGCCATGCCCGCTGACACCCCGGCCACGGTGCTCGTTCTCGGTGCCAACTCCCCGTCCGGAGCGAGCTTCTGCGCCCACGCCCTGGAGCGGGGCCTGGAGGTGATCGCCACCAGCCGCTCCCCGCAGCCACGGCCGGTGTTTCTGCCCTACCTGTGGAAAGGGCACAAGGGGCTCTCGTTCCACCGGATCGACCTGAACAAGGACATGGACGCCCTGAAGTCCCTGTTCGCGCGGCACCGGCCGCGTCATGTCGTCAACTTCGCGTCCCAGTCCATGGTCGGGCAAAGCTGGGAGAATCCGACCCATTGGATGCAGACCAACGTGGTCGCGCTGGTGGCCCTGCTGGAACTGCTCCGCAACCTGGATTTCCTGGACCGCTACGTTCATTTCTCGACGCCCGAGGTCTATGGCTCGACCCCGGATTGGATCGCCGAGAACCGCCGCTATGCTCCCAGCACGCCCTATGCCTCCTCCCGAGCTGCGGGCGACATGAACGTGGCCCTGTGGACCGAGACCTACGGCCTGCCCGCCATCATCACCCGGGCCGCCAACGTTTATGGCGAGGGGCAGCAGCTCTACCGGATCATTCCCCGCGCCTTCCTGTGCTGCCACGCCGGCACCAAACTGCCGCTGCACGGCGGAGGGCGCTCCGAGCGTCCATTCGTCCACTTTGACGACGTGTCGCGGGCGGTGATGCGGATCTGCGAAGAGGGGCGGGCCGGGGAGGACTATCACATTTCCCCGAGGCGCTCGATGTCCATCCGCGATCTGGTCGGAAGGATCTGCGACATCGCGGGGGCGCGCTTCGACGAGGTGGTCCAAGTCACCGAGGACCGGTTGGGCAAGGATCAGGCCTATCTGTTGGATTCCGCCAAGATCCGCCGGGAACTGGGATGGGAGCCCCGGATCGGCCTCGACGAGGGGCTGCATCGATGCGACCGCTGGTGCCGCGACAATCTGGAGGAACTGAGACGCCTTCCCCAGGACTACCGGCACATGCCGTGATATGTCTCCGAGCAATGCGTGACCTGATAATAGGGGGACCGTTGGCAGACAAGCCGATTCCGTTCGTGGACCTCGCCTTCAAATACGCCCCCCTTGCGGCCCGGTTTCACCAGGACCTGGACCGGGTGCTGTCGAGCGGGTCGTTCATCCTGGGGGAGGAACTGGCACGGTTCGAGGCGGCCGTGACGGACTTCACGGGCGCGCCCCACGCGGTCGGGGTCGGAAACGGGACCGACGCCCTGATGCTGTGCCTGAAGGCCATGGGCATCGGCCCGGGAGACGAGGTCGTCACCTCGCCCATGTCCTATCTGGCCACCGCTTCCTCCATCGCGCTGTGCGGCGCCACGGCGGTGTTCGCCGATGTGGACGACGGCCTCAACCTGGACCCGGAGCGGATCGAGGACGCCCTTTCCCCCCGCACGAAGGCGATCATGGTCGTGCATCTCGCCGGGATTCCCGCCCGGATCGCCGACATCGTCGACATCGCCGACCGCCACGGCCTTGCGGTCGTGGAGGACTGTGCCCAGGCGTTCGGCGCCCGCCTGCACGGACGGTCCGTCGGGACCTTCGGACGCTTCGGCGCGGTCAGCTTTCACCCGCTGAAAAATCTGGGAACCCTGGGCGACGGCGGCCTGATCCTGGCCCGGAACCCGGACGATGCCCGATGGTTGCGGCAAGCCCGGAACCATGGCCACAACGGACGCGACGCCTGCGATTTCTGGAGCGTCAACTCA
>JADGDA010000296.1 GCA_015228695.1 Alphaproteobacteria bacterium | reverse complement strand
CGTTGGGTCCGGCGATGCCGACGACGGTTCCCGCATCGACCTTGAAGTTCACCCCGAGCAGCACCGGATCGGCATCGTTGGTATAGCGGAACGAAACGCGCGAGAAGGCGAGGCCGCCTTCGAGGGTGGGAAGGGCGTTCCGTCCGCGGTTGGTGTCGCGCTCGGCCTGAAGGCGCATCAGGCCGTCGATCTGACGCATGCTGCGCCTGGCCCGCGCCAGGGTCGACAGGGACAGGAACCCGCTTTGCATCGGGGCCACCAGACGCCAGGTGATGATCATGGACCCGACCACCGCGCCCACCGCCATGGTGCCCTCGAACGCGCCGACGACGCAGGTGGTGATGATGGAAATCGCGGTCAGATTGCCCAGGATCTGAGCCCCGTTGACCATCCACAGATTGAACCGGGAGGAACGGTATTCCATGGTCGCCGCCTTGCTCGACAGGGCCCGGAACCTCTCGAACCAGCGGACCTCGGCTCCGGCGAACTTCACCCCGCGCATGTTCTCCAGGGCCTCGGACATGAACTCGTGCAGCGCGGTCGCCGACTGGGACGAAAGGACGTTCCGCCTGTTCACCCCCGGCTGGGCCACGATTCCGAGCAGCGCGAACGAGAGCACGGCCGCCAGGAGAAACAGCAGGAGCCACCCGTTGATCAGCCCCAGCACGAGGATGAACACGATGGTGCCGGGCAATTCATAGAACAGCATCGACAACGGCCCGACGAAAAGCTGCTTCAGCGTCTCGAAGTCCTTGATGCGCGCCACTTGACTGCCCACCGAGACCCCTTCCACGGCGGAGGCGGGCAGGCCCAGGATGCGTTCGAACATGGCGGTCCCGACGATGTATTCGCCGCGAGAGCCCATGTACGACAGGACGCGGGCCCGGAGCTGGCGCAAAATCCAGTCCGCCGCCATCACCACGAACAGACCGAGCAGCAGGAAAGGGATCAGCATGATGTCGCCGCTCGGCAAAATCCGGTCGTAGATCGACATCATGAAGGTGGGCCCCACCAGCACCATCAGATTGAGCGCCAGGGTCAGACCGAAGGCCAGCGCCATGAAGGGACGGAACCGTCCGAGCACGGAGGTCAGCCAGCTTCCCGACTCGCCCCCCCGCGCGGGCGCCTCGATGGGGCGGAAGATGTGCGCCTCGCCCTTCACGTCGTCCCGCGGCATCTCCCGGAAGGCGTCCCGCCCCCCCTCGAAGACGCGGACTCCCCGCCCCAGGTCCAATTGGAGGACGATCATGGCGTCCCCGTCCTCGGGTAGGAACAGGCATGGGAGCATCGGCGGCTCCAACTGGCGCAGGCTGATTTTCCGGTCCTCGCAGACATACCGGAGCCCGGCCAGCGTCCTGCGGAAGCCGTCGAGGGTCAGAGTCTCGGCGAAATGGGGCAACACCTCGGCCAACTGACGGGGAAGCCCCTGCCAGTGCAACTCGTGCAGGAGACGGGGCAGACACAGGCACAGGTCCGACTGTTTCCGGAAGCGGGAGAACAGGGCGGTATACACGTCCTCGGCCTCGGGGGGGCGCTCGCCGAAGACCCTGGCAACGCCCTGGACCGCCTCCTGCCGCGCCGGAGCGGGCTCCGGAACCTCCGGCACCAGTTTTCCTCCGCTCAAGGTGAAGCGTCGCCCGGCGAGCTTCAGCAGGGAGGGACGGTGCGTCACCAGCACCATCGTGCACTGCCCCTTCAGGGTTTCGAGATAGGCGCGCACCAGATCGTCGCCCACCGAATCGAGGGCGATGTTGGCCTCGTCGAACAGGATGATCCGAGGCTTGTGGAGCAGGGCGCGGGCGATGGAGATCCGCTGCTTCACGCCGCCGGGAATGGCGTCGGTGGCGCTGTTGCCGACCCGGGTGTTGTAGCCGTTGCGCATGCCGGCCACGGCGGTATCCATGCCGATGGCCTTGGCAACGGCGAGCCCCTCGTCCTCCATCTCCGGGTCGAACATGGTGATGTTCTCCAGGATGGTCCCCTCGAAGAGCAGCCCCCGCTGCGGAAGATAGCCGATCTGCCGGGGCAGGCTGACCGACGCATACCGGGACAGATCGTGGCCATCCACCATCACCCGGCCCGCCGTCGGTTCCAACATCCCCGCCATCATCGACAGCAGCGACGATTTCCCGCTGCCGTTGTCGCCCAGGATGGCCACGCACTCCCCCTGCTCGACGGAAATCGACAGGTTCTCGAACAGGGGTTCCGCCGTCGGCGAAAAGCGCAGGGACACCCCTTCCAGTTTCAAGGCCCCCTCGATCGGCGGGAGGAAGGGGGCGTCGGCGTTCACCGAGGCCGGGGTGGCGAACAGCTTGTCCAACTGCTGCTTCGCCACGATCACTTCCTGAAACCGCACCCAGACGGCCAAGGCGGCGTTCAAGGGCTGCATGCTGCGGCCGGTGAGGGTGATGCAGGCCGCGAGCGCGCCCGGCGTCATGTGGCCCCGGATGACGAAGACCGCTCCGGCGGCGACGACGACCGCCGTGGAAATCTGGGCGAAGAACGCGCCGAGGTTGACGGCGGTGATCGAATACTTCGATCCCTCCATGGTCTTGTGGACGTTGGTGTCCTGCAACAGTTCGTAACGGCGGAGCATCATGGCTTCCATCGCCATGGTCTTGACCGTGTGAATGCCCGACAGGGTCTGGGAGATGAAGCTGAACCGGCGCTCCTCGAATTCGATGTGCCCACGGACGAACGCCCCGAGCTTGCCGCCGTTGTGCAGGGCCAGGACGGCAAACAGCGTCAGCACGACGACCGGCACCAGCACCAGCCACCCGCCGAGAAGGGCGATGATCCCCATGTAGAGAAAAACGAAGGGAAGATCGAACAGGGACAGGAGCGCCTGCCCCGAATAGAAATCGCGCATCTGCCCGATCGCGCGCATCCGTTCGAGATAAACGCTGCCTCCCTCCCTCTCGTAACTGTCGATGTTGGCGCGGAGAAGATGGCGGAAGGCGGTGCAGTTCAGCCGGTGCTCGAAACTCGCGCCCAGCCAGCCGGTGATATAGCCGCGCCCGGTCCTGATGAGGCCGTCGAGCACCAGCGCCGACACCACCCCCCCCATCAGCAAGGCCAGCGTCGAGGCGGACCTGTGAGGAATGATGCGGTCATAGATTTGCAGCAGGGCCAGCGGCAGGGCGAGACTGAGCAAGGTGGAGACCGTCGAGGCCACCATCAGCTCAGGCAGCATCGTTC
>JADGDA010000295.1 GCA_015228695.1 Alphaproteobacteria bacterium | reverse complement strand
CGTCGCCTTTCAACTCAGCCCAAAGCCGTCGTGGCCGGGCTCGACCCGGCCACCCACGCCTCGCCGTCTGGTCTGGGCCAGAAGGAGGCTCGTGGGTACGCGGGTCAAGCCCGTGCACGACGACTTTTGGTCGTGATGGAGGACATTGAAGCCGCATATTAACTTTTCGTTAATCTGCGTTCCTTGCCCTGCCGATATGTCTTGGTCCCCCGGGATTCGTGACGTAATACGGTCTCCGCGTTCATTGGGGGGAGACATTCCGTGACCTGCCGTCTGTACCTGATCACCCCACCGCGCCTGGACGACCTGGAAGGGTTCGCGCGCGGGCTCGATGCCGTGCTCGACGCCGGGGACGTCGCCTGTCTGCAACTCCGGCTGAAGGACGCGGGCGACGACGATATCCGCCGCGCCGCGCGGCGTCTGGCGCCGATCGCCCAGGAGCGCGACGTGGCGTTCCTGCTCAACGACCGGCCCGACCTCGCCGTGGAGACCGGCTGCGACGGGGTTCATATCGGCCAGGACGACGCGCCCTATGCCGAGGCCCGCCGCCTGCTCGGCCCCGACGCCATCGTCGGGGTCACCTGTCACGATTCCCGGCATCTGGCCATCGAGGCGGCGGAGCAGGGCGCCGATTACGTGGCCTTCGGCGCGTTTTTCCCCACCGGCACCAAGGCTGCGAAAAGCAGCGCCGATCCGGACATCCTGGAGTGGTGGAGCACGATCGTGACCGTGCCGTGCGTGGCCATCGGCGGCATCACGGTGGACAACTGCGCGCCGCTGATCCGGGCCGGGGCCGATTTTCTTGCCGTCAGCGCGGGGGTCTGGGCCTATCCGGAGGGTCCCGTCGCGGCCGTCCGCGCCTTCAACCGGCAGCTTTCCTAGCTACCAGCCTCGGGTCAGGACGCGGTCGACGAACGCGGGCACGGTTTCCGAGGCGGGTCCGTAGAGGGTTTCGGCGAACAGGGACGCGCCGACGGAGGGCTCCAGGTTGAGTTCCACCGTGTGCGCGATGCCCACGGCGCGGACGTGGCTGACGAATCCGGCGGCGGGGTAGACGTTGCCCGACGTGCCGATGGAGACGAACAGGCCGCAGCCGTCCAGGGCCTCCTGAATCCGCTCCATTTCCAGCGGCATCTCCCCGAACCAGACGATGTGGGGGCGCAGCGTCCCCGTGCGGGTGCAGCGGGGGCAGGCGTCCCCCACCCCAAGGTCCCCGGTCCACCCCATGACCGCGCCGCAGCCCTGGCAGCGGACCTTGTTCAACTCGCCGTGCATGTGGATCAGGTTGGCGTTGCCGGCCCGCTCGTGCAGGTCGTCGATGTTCTGGGTGACGATCAGAACCTCCCCCGGCCACTCCTTCTCCAGGCGGGCGAGGGCGAGGTGGCCCGGATTGGGTCCGACGCCGGGATCGTTCAGGCCGCGCCTGCGCATGTTGTAGAAGTCGTGGACCCGGGCCGGATCACGATGAAAGCCGCCCGGCGTCGCCACGTCCTCGATGTTGACCTTGGCCCAGATTCCGTCGGCGTCGCGGAAGGTGTCGAGGCCCGACTCCTTGGAAATCCCCGCGCCGGTCAGGACGACGATCGGCGGCTTCGGGACGGTCGATTTACCCATGCTTTTCCCCTACGATGGCCTGCCGATGATAGTTCATCCGGCACACCGGAAAAAGAGCCGAAGGGGAGACGCGCGGGATGAAGGTGCTGTTCGTCTGCACGGGAAACATCTGCCGGTCGCCGACGGCCGAGGGGGTGTTCCGGGATCTGGTCGGGCGCGCCGGGCTGGGTGCGGTGATCGTCGCCGATTCGGCCGGGACGATGGATTATCATGTGGGTCAGGCTCCGGACCCGCGCGCCGTAGCCGCCGCGCGCCGCCGCTCCATCGACATCGGAGGCCAGCGGGCGCGGCAGGTGTCCCGGGACGACTTCGATCGGTTCGATCTGATCCTGGCCATGGACGGCGGCCACCGGCGCGAATTGCTGTCCCTGTGCTCTCCGGACCGCGCCGGCCGGGTAAAACTGTTCCTGTCGTATGCGCCGGAGCTGGGCCGGCACGATGTGCCCGATCCCTATTACGGGGGAGCGGAAGGTTTCGAGGCGGTTCTGAACATGATCGAGGCGGCTGCGCGCGGTCTGCTCGCCGATATCCGCCGCAATCTTCCCGTGGAGCCTTAGAGGCTGATTTACAACCTCCATCCCCTGCTGGTACATGTGAGGCTGTTCGGCGGGGGCCATGTCAACGCGGTGGGGCGGACGCTCGACCGGTTCGGGGGTTGAGATCCGTGACGCTTACGACCATCATTTTCGACGTGGACGGCACCCTTGCCGAAACCGAGGATCTGCACCGCAAGTGCTTTAACGAGGCGTTCGCCGCTCGCGGCCTGCCCTGGACGTGGGATGCGGAGCTTTACGGGCAACTGATCAAGGTCGGCGGAGGGCGCGAGCGCATCCGCCACTACATCGAAACCAAAAACCCCGAAATGCCGGCCCAAGGCGACGCCGCCGCCCTGACCGCCGCCCTGCACAAGGACAAATCCCGCATCTACGCCGAACGGGTGGGGGCGGGGGCCCTCGCTCCCCGGCCCGGCGTGCTCCGCCTGATCCGCGAAGCCCATGACGCCGGGCTCAGGATCGCCTGCGCCACCTCGTCGCAGCGGACCGCGGTGGACGCCCTGTTCCACCTCATCATGGGGCCGGAGATGTACGGCTGGTTCGAGGTCATGGGCTGCGGCGACGATGTCCCGCACAAGAAGCCGGCCCCCGACATCTACATCCACGTCATGGCGAAACTGGGCGTCGCCCCGAAGGACTGCGTCGCCGTCGAGGACACGGACGTCGGTCTGAAATCCAGTCTGGCCGCCGGTCTCCCCACGCTGGTGACGCTCAGTTCCTACAGCCTCAAGGATTCCTTCGAGGGGGCGATGGCCGTGGTCAGCGACCTGGGCGAGCCGGAGAGGCCTTTTTCCGTGCGCCGGGGGGAAACGTTCGGGCAAGGATGGGTCGGCGTGGACCTGCTCCGCCGCTGGCACGGGGCGGCCGCACGCTCGTAACGGCGTTGCGCCGCCGGTCCCGCCGTACTACGGTGGGCCGTGGTTTCAGGATTCGGGGGGAAGCTTCGCCCAGTGCTCGACCGTCGACCCATCTATATCGCCCTGGCCGGGGCTGTGGTTCTGGCCGCCGCCTTGGCGTTGACCTTCGCTCTTGA
>JADGDA010000294.1 GCA_015228695.1 Alphaproteobacteria bacterium | reverse complement strand
TGCGCGCGTTTTTCGATCCCAACGGCCCGGCCAACGACCCGGTCGGCGGCGCCCTCCTGGCGGCGATTACCATCAACCCCTATCTGATGGCCCCCATTCACGCCATGTACGCGCGCTGGCAGGAGCATCTTGCCGGCGACAGCCCCGACCCGGAGCGGGCCAAGCTGGTCTGCGCCGCCATGGACGGCTTGTATTTCCGCCGCCTGATGGGCATTCCCCTGGGGGATGCCGCCGCCGGAGAGCGTCTGCTGCGCCATGCCCTCGCTCTTCTCGGGGCCGGGGGAGATGCCGGGGGAGATGGAGGAGCGGGATGAGAGCCGGACGGATGATCGTCATGCTGGCGGGCAGTGCGCTGGTGTTCGGCGGGGTCTTCGGCTTCATCGGATTCCGCGATGCCATGACCAAGGCATATTTCGCCTCCATGGCCAAGCCGGTCGCGGCGGTGACCGTCGCCAAGGCATCGCTCGTCGAGTGGCACGGCGTGATTCCGGCGGTGGGGACGCTTCAGGCGGTCAACGGCGTCGATATCGCCGGTTCCGCCTCCGGTCTGGTGAGGGAGATCGCCTTCCTGTCGGGTCAGGAGGTCAAGCGGGGGCAGGTTCTGCTGCGGCTCGACATCGATGTGGAAACGGGCGATCTGCGCAGCGCCGAGGCCGAATTGGCGCTGGCGCGGACCGTCCACGACCGCAACAAGGCCTTGCTGCGTTCCAGCACCGTCAGTGTCGCAACCATGGAAAAGGCGGAGGCCGAGCTTAAAGTCCATCAGGCCAAGGTCGGCGCGTTGCAGGCCCAAATCGCCAAGAAGACGGTAACGGCGCCGTTCGACGGCGTTCTCGGCGTCAGCAAGGTCGACCTGGGGCAATATCTCCAGACCGGGCAGACCATCGTCAATCTTCAGGACCTGTCGTCGATGCTGTGCGATCTGACCGTATCGCAGAAGGATCTGGCCGTGGTGGAGGTGGGGCAACCGGTGCGGATGCGTTCCGATGCCTGGCCCGACCGGGTCTTTGACGGCACCATCGCCGCCATCGAGCCTCTGGTCGACGTCAGGACCGGCATGGTGGCGGTGCAGGCCCGGTTCCCCAATCCCGATCGTCGCCTCCGTCCGGGTCTATTCGCCAAGATCGAAATCGTGCGCCCCGTCGGGGACAAGGTGGTGACGGTGCCGATCTCGGCGGTGTCCTATAACCTGTATGGCGACGCGGTGTTCGTGGTGCGGGAGGGAACCGCCGCCGGCAAGCCGGACAGGACGGTCGACCGGGTCGTGGTGCAACTGGGCGAGCGCCGTGACGGGGTGGTGGTGGTCAGGCAAGGGATTGTCGCCGGCGATACGGTGGTGACGTCCGGTCAGGTCAGACTGGAGAACGGCGACTCGGTTCGGATCGCGGCCGAGGACCCGCTGGAACTCCCCGGCAAAAACGTATCGCGATAGCCTGGGACGGTCCCATGTTCGATATCTTCATCAAACGGCCGGTTCTGGCGTCGGTGATCAGCATGTTGATCCTGTTCGTCGGGCTGCGGGCTCTGGGAAGTCTGCCGGTGCGGCAATATCCCGAAATGACGAACACGGTGATCACCATCACCACCACTTTTCCCGGCGCCGATTCCGATCTGATCCAAGGATTCGTCACCCAGCCGATACAAAAGGCGGTCGCGACCGCCGAGGGCATCGACTACCTGACCTCGCGCTCGTTGCAGGGCGTCTCGGAGGTCAAGGCGTTCGTGCGTCTCAACGAAGACCCCAATGCCGCCATGACCGGGATCATGAGCAAAGCCAACGAGGTGCGCTCGGTCCTGCCGCGCGGCATCAATGATCCGATCATCAAGAAGGAAACCGGACAGTCCTTTGCTTCGGCCTATCTCGCCTTTTCCTCGGACCGCCTGAGCCAGCAACAGATGACCGATTACGTCCTGCGGGTGGTCCAGCCCAGGCTGGCGGCGGTGCCGGGGGTGGCCAACCCGGAAGTGTTCGGCGGCCAGAAGTTCTCCATGCGGATATGGCTCGATCCGGGGAAGATGGCCCAGTACGGAATGGGACCGGACGACTTGCGCGCGGCGCTGACCAGCAACAATTTCACCTCCTCCGCCGGTTCGACCAAGGGCACATACGATGTGATCAACACCCAGGCCTCCACCGATCTCAAGACGGTGGATGAATTCCGTCGGCTGGTGGTCCGGCATGACGGAACCAGGCTGGTGCGCCTGAGCGACGTGGCCGAGGTCGAGCTGGGGCCGGAAAACGACGAGGTGAGCGTGTTTGCCGGTGGTGACCGCGCCATCTTCGTCGGCATCTTCACCACCCCCGAGGCCAATCCGCTGACGGTGATTCGCGAGGTGCGCGAGGTCGCGCTGCCAGAGTTGCAGGCCCAGCTTCCGCCGGGCCTCGGCGCCCAGATCGCCTATGATTCGACCCTGTTCATCGAAGCCGCCATCCACGAGGTCGCCGTTACCATCGTGTCCGCGGCGGTGATCGTCATGGGGGTGATCTTTCTGTTCATGGGATCGGCCCGCGCGGTGGTGATTCCGGTGGTGACGGTGCCGCTGTCGCTGGTGGGCGTCTCCATTCTTCTGCTGGCCTTGGGGTTTTCCATCAATCTCCTGACTCTGCTGGCCATGGTGCTGGCCATTGGGCTGGTGGTGGACGATGCCATCGTGGTGGTGGAGAACATCCACCGGCACATCGAGGAAGGGCTGACGCCGGTCCAGGCGGCGCTGGTGGGGACCCGCGAGATTGCGGGGCCGGTCGTTTCCATGACCGTCACCCTGGCGGCGGTCTATGCTCCCATCGCCTTCATGGGCGGCCTGACCGGCTCGCTGTTCAAGGAATTCGCCCTGACGCTCGCCGGTTCCGTGGTCGTGTCGGGGGTGATCGCGCTGACACTGTCGCCCATGATGTGCTCGAAAATTCTCCGGCATGACGGCGGCAGGAGCGGGTTGCCGGCCCTGATCGACCGGAGCTTCGATCGGGTCCGGGTCCGCTACGAACGCTGGCTGACCGCATCGCTGGACGATCGGCCCACCACCCTGGTCTTTGCGCTGATCACCCTTGTCAGCCTGCCGTTTCTGTTCCTGGCGGTGCCCACCGAACTGGCGCCGGAGGAGGATCAGGGGGTGATCTTCACCGCCTACAACGGGCCGGCCTCGGCCAATACGGATTTCATGAACGCCTTCTCGCGGCAGGTCGATCACCGGCTGCGCGGCTTTCCCGAGGCC
>JADGDA010000293.1 GCA_015228695.1 Alphaproteobacteria bacterium | reverse complement strand
TCTAGGATCAACTTTTCGTTAACCTGGATTCGTTGCCGCAGACCGCTTCCCGGCTTTATTTCAGGCTCAGACGTTGAACAGGAAGTGCATGACGTCGCCGTCGGAGACCACGTATTCCTTTCCCTCCGAGCGCATCTTTCCCGCCTCCTTGGCGGCCTGTTCGCCGCCGCAGGCGATGAAGTCGGCATAGGCGATGGTCTCGGCCCGGATGAAGCCTTTTTCAAAGTCGGAGTGGATGGCCCCCGCCGCTTCCGGGGCCTTGGCGCCCCTGCGGACGGTCCAGGCGCGGGCCTCCTTCGGCCCGACGGTGAAGAAGGTGATGAGGTCCAGCAGCCCGTACCCCGCCCGGATGACCCGCGCGAGCCCCGCCTCGTGCAGGCCGAGGGCCTCCAGGAATTCGGCCTTTTCCGCCGGATCGGCAAGCTGGGCCACCTCGGACTCGATGGCGGCGGAAATGACCACCGAGGCGGCGCCCTCGGCCTCGGCGCGGGCGGCGACCTGGGCCGACAGGGCGTTTCCGGTGGAGGCCGAGGCCTCCTCGACGTTGCAGATATAGAGAACCGGCTTGGTGGTCAGCAGGAACAGCCGTTTCGCGATGTCCCGGCTTTCCAGGGAATCGAACGTCACCGAGCGGGCGGGGCGTCCGGCGCGCAGGGCCTCCAGAATAGGCTCCATCACGGCGATCTGGGCCTTTGACTCCCCGTCCCCGCCCTTGGCCTTCTTGGAGGTGGCGAGGGCGCGGCGTTCCAGGCTTTCCAGATCGGCGAGCATCAGTTCGGTCAGGATCGTCTCGGTGTCGCGCAAGGGATCGATGGAGCCGTCCACATGGGTGATGTCCGGGTCCTCGAAGCAGCGCAGCACCTCGACGATGGCGTCGCACTCGCGGATGTTGGCCAGGAACTTGTTGCCGAGCCCCTCGCCCTTGCTGGCGCCGCGCACGAGGCCCGCGATGTCCACGAATTCCAGTTGGGTCGGAATGATCCTGGCCGACCCGGCGTGGCGGGCGAGGATGTCGAGACGGTCGTCGGGCACGGCGACCCGGCCGACATTGGGCTCGATCGTGCAGAAAGGATAATTGGCCGCCTGTGCCGCCGCCGTCGAGGTCAGCGCGTTGAAAAGTGTGGACTTGCCCACGTTGGGCAGCCCGACGATACCGCAATTGAAACCCATGATCGCGCGTTCCCCGCAAACTCCCCGCTGTCTTCCGCCATGGAAACGGCGGCGGGGCCGCCGCACAATGCGTCACGAGGCGGTCATGATCAAGGATTTCTGCGGGTTCTGTTCCTTTTCCCCGGACACGGAAAGCTGACTTGCGTGGGATCGTCGCCTTATCATCTCCCTCCAAAGCCGTCGTGGCCGGGCTCGACCCGGCCACCCACGCCTCGCCGTCCGGCCCGAGCCGGAAGGAGGCCCGTGGATGCGCGGGTCATGCCCACGCATGACGATCTTTGGTTGGTTGTTCCTTTTCCCATGCGGCCTTTCCCCATGTGGGGAATCGCGTTATCATCACCGCCGCTGACGAGGGGAAACACGGGACGATGACGGTCGGGCGGGGGATGGACCGGCGTTTCTGGGGGCCGCTTGCGGTCTGGGGCGTGATTGCCGTGGTCGTGGCCGCGGCCTTCGTGTACTCGACGCTGAGGACGCGCGATGCCGCGCTTAACCGGGGCTGGCGGCGCGTCCATGATGCCGCCGCCCTTGCCGCCGAGCATGCCGCCCGCGTGCTGGAGGGAGCCGACTCCGCCCTGGTCGCGATCTCGGACACCCTGCGCCCCTATGACTGGGATCGCATCGCGGGGGATCGGAACGAATGGCAGGGGGTGCGCGCGTGGGCCGACCGCGTGGCGGCGGTGTCGCGGTTCGTCGCCTTGGACGGGAACGGCCGCCTGCGTCTGGTCAGCGACGTCTTTCCCACCCCCGAGGTCGATCTGTCCGACCGTCCCTACTTTCAGCAGTATAAGGGCGAGGCCGTCGACCGTCCCCTGATCGGCGATCCCATCATCGGGAGAGTCAGCAAGGAACGCAGCTTCCCCCTGTGCCGGAGCCTCGCCCGCCCGGACGGGTCCTTCGCCGGGATCGTCAACGCCAACATACCGCCCGAAAGCCTCCTCCCCTTCTTCCGCTCGATCGACGTGGGCGAGAACGGGTTCGTGTCCCTGAGGCGCGAGGACGGGGTGATCCTGGCGCGGGAACCGGCGGTGAAGGGCGTTCCCGACCCGAAGGTCGACGCCGCCCGCCTGCGCCCCCCGGCGCTCGCCAACGCCCAAGAGGCGACCGGGGAAGTGGTCTCCCCCTTCGACGGAGTGCGCCGCTTCGTCGCCTTCCACCGGGTCTCCGGCTTCGACGTGACCGCAGTGGCGGGGATGTCCCGCAGCGAAATTCTCGACATCTGGCTCCGGGACACGATGCGCGGGGGGGCGATCCTCACCGCCGCGCTGGTCGGGCTGACCGGACTGCTGGTGGCGCTTCTCCGGCGACAGGGCCGCGAGCTGGCGGCGCGGGATGCCCTGCTCGACAGCGAAACCCGTTTCCGTCTGCTGTTCGACCGGATGGTGAGCGGGTTCGCCCTGCACGAAATCATTCCCGGACCGGACGGCAAACCGGTCGATTACCGCTTCCTCGACGTCAACCCGGCATTCGAGCGCCTGACCGGCCTGACCCGCGCCCAGGTCGTCGGGCATGCCGCGCGCGAGGTGCTGCCCGATCTCGAACCGGTCTGGGTCGAAACCTTCGGCGCGGTGGCGACCACCGGGACGCCGGCCCAATTGACCGAGCACACGGGGGCATTGGGAAAAACCTTCGAGGTTTCGGCCTTCCGTTCCGAGCCGGGGCGGTTCGCCTGCACCTTCATCGACGTCAGCGAGCGCGAGCGCAAGGGGATCGAGTTGCGGATGGCGGTGGAACGGCTGACGGAGCAGAACACCGAACTCCAGCGCTTCGCCTTCGTCGCCGCCCACGACCTGCAAGAACCGTTGCGCACCATCGTCTCGTTCACCCAGCTCCTGAAAAACCACACCCAGGGGGGGCTGAACCGGGAGTGCGGCGAGTTCATGGACACGATCATCGACGCCGCCCGCCACATGCACGATCTGGTCCGCGACCTACAGGACTACTCGCGGGTGACGGCGAAGGACACCCGGTTCGTCCCGGTGGCCCTGGGCGACGCCTGCAACGCGGCGATCCACAAGCTGGGCGAGGGCATCGCCGAGAGCGGGGCGGATGTCGACGTGGGACCGCTGC
>JADGDA010000292.1 GCA_015228695.1 Alphaproteobacteria bacterium | reverse complement strand
GGCCGCCGACGAGCAGCTTAGCGGGAGTCTGCGCACCATCGATCTGCTGCTCCAGCATGTCGGGCGCTACCTCGCCCCGACCCGGCTGGGCGACCCGCATCCCATCTACGAGAGCCTCAACCTCCAGGCCAGGGCCTTCCCCGAGGTCGAATCCCTGTTCGTGGTGGACGCCGACGGGACACGGGTCGGGACCACCCGGCAGGGCGACGTGTCCGACCGCAACTATTTCCTCTACCAGAAATTTCTGTTCGAGCAGAACCGGGTCGTCATCGACGGACCCGACCTGAGCCAGGGAACGGGGAAACCGGAAATCGTCCTCTCGCGGCCGATGGTCGATGCGGATGGACGTTTCAAGGGCGTCGTCGCCGCCTCCCTGAAGCCGGATTTTTTCGACAATCCCCTGGCCTCGGTCGGGCTCGAAGGGCAAGGGATCGCCATCGTGCTCAACTCGAACGGCGTCGTGTTGTCCCGGTTTCCCGAGGCGGACAAGTGGATCGGCCGTTCCGTCGCCGACGGCACCATCGTCGCCACCTTGCTGCCGAAGGCCCGGAGCGGGGTTTTCCGCACCCACGGCGATACGGACGGAGTGGATCAGATTACCGCCTACCGCTCCCTGTCCAACTAGCCCTTGGTGGTGGCCGTGGGCATGCCGATCGCGCAGTTGCACACCCGCTGGTGGACGGCGACCGCGTACAAGATCGGGATCGAGTTCGCCTTCGCCCTGCTCCTGGTATACCTCGCCTACCAGCTCGACAAGCGGGAACGTCAGCGGCGGCGCATCGCGATCGATCTGCTCCGCCTCAACGAGGAGCTGGAGGGACGGGTCGCCGAGCGCACCGGCCACCTGATGACCGAGATGGCCGAGCGTGCCCGCGCCGACGCCGCCCTGGTCCGGGCGAAAGAGGCCTACCAGGGCCTGTTCGAGGGCGCGATCGAAGGGCTTCTGATCCACCGCGATTTCCGCCCCTTGCTCGCCAACGAATCCTGTGCCCGGATGTTCGGGTTCGATTCGGCGCGGGATGTTCTCGCCCTGCCCTCGGTCATGGCGCTGGTCGCGGAGGAGGATCGCGAGCGGGTCGCCGGGATCGTCATGAGCCGGATGCGCGGGGAAAATCCCCCCGCCGTCTTCGAGTTCCAGGGCGTGCGCCGGGACGGGACGCCGATCTGGTGTCTGAACTCGGGGCGGCGGGTGGAGTGGGACGGGGCCCCGGCGATCCAGGCCGCCTTCATGGACATCACCGCAAGCAAGCGGACCGAACGCGGCCTCCAGCAGGCCAAGGACGAGGCCGAACAGGCCAGCCGCTCGAAGACCCGTTTCCTGGCCGCCGCCAGCCATGACCTGCGTCAGCCGGTGCAGGCGCTCAACCTCTACATCAACGTGCTGGCCCAACGCCGGCACGCACCCGAGGTCCACGAAATCATCGAACGGATTCAAGGGTCCGCCTCGGCGCTGGGCGATCTGCTGAACGCGCTCCTGGACATCTCGAAGCTGGAGGCCGGTCTGGTGCGGCCGGAGCCGCGCTCCTTCCGCCTCGCCCCCCTCATGGAACGGCTGTGGGCCGAGTTCGCGGCCGAAGGCGAGGCGACCGGCGTGTCGGTCAGCGTCGTCCCCTCGCAAGCCTTCGTCCGTTCGGACCCGACCCTCCTGGAGCGCATCCTCCAGAATCTGATGTCCAACGCCATCCGTTACGCGCCGGGAGGAAAGGTGCTGGTCGGGTGCCGGCGGAGGGGAGGCGCCCTTCTGCTCCAGGTCCGCGATACCGGGGTCGGCATCCCTCCCGATCAGCTCGACGCCATCTTCGAGGAATTCTTCCAGTTGGGAAACGTCGCCAGGGACAGGCGTCACGGGCTCGGGCTCGGGCTGGCCATCGTGCGCAGGCTGGCGGCGCTCCTCGGCCACGGAATCCTGGTGCGCTCGGAGGTCGGGCGGGGCAGCCTGTTCCAGGTCGAACTGCCCCTCGGCGAAGACCAGGAGGAGCCGGAGGCCGTCCTTCCGTTCTCCGGGAACATCGATCTCGACGGGAAACGGGTGTTGGTGATCGACGACGATTTCGACGTCCGCGACGGGCTGAGGCGGCAAATGGAGGCCTGGGGGTGCCGGGTGGTCGCGTCGGGCTCCGCGCAAGAGGCCCTGGAGGCGCTCGACCAGGGACCGCCCGATATCGTCGTCGCCGACTATCGCCTGCGGAGCGGCGAAACCGGGATCGACGCCGTCGAGGCCATCGCGGCCCGGTTCTCGATCCGCCTGCCGGCGATCCTTCTGACCGGCGACACCGCCCCGGACCGGCTGCGCGACGCCCGCGAGAGCGGATATCGTCTGCTGCACAAACCCGTCCGCCCCGAGGACCTGCGCCGGGCGCTGGCCACCGGACTGCCGACCGTCATGCCGGGGGGAGAACGCGGGGAATGCGAATGACGAAGGCCGCCCCGCTGTCCCGGGTATAATCTGGGGTGATCGTTCCCTTGAGCCCGCTGTTCACCGCGTTGAAGACGATGTGAAGCCCGAGCCCGCTACCGCCGTCCCCGCGCCGGGTGGTGAAGAACGGGTCGAAAATCTTGTCCCTGATCTCGGGAGGGATGCCCCTGCCGTCGTCGGCATAGCGGATTTCCACCGTATCGGGATCGGGCAGAGTCGCGGAAATCGTGATCTTGCCCTCGGCGTCCTTGGCAAAGGCGTGGATGACCGAGTTCATCACCAGATTGGTGAGGCTCTGGGACAGGAGGCCGGGATTGGAGTCGAGAATGATATCGACCGGACAGTCCACCGCCACCGCGAGGCGGGTCTTCTTCAAGCGCGGCTTCAGACTGAGCAGCACCTCGTCGATGTATTCCCGGAGCTGGAACGAGCGCCGCTCGCCGCCGGTCTGATCCACCGCCACCTGCTTGAAGCTGCGGATCATCTCGGCAGCGCGGTTGCAGTTCGAGACCAGAAGCCGGCTCGCCTCGGCGGCGATGGACAGATACTCCTCGAAGTCCGCCTGTTCCAGTTCCCCTTTCGCGTAGGCGCGCGCCACCTTCCCCGTTTCCACCTCCAGGTGGGAGGCGCTGGTCAGGGCGATTCCCACCGGCGTGTTGATCTCGTGGGCGACTCCCGCGACCAGACCGCCGAGGGAGGCCATCTTTTCCGACTGCACCAGGGTGTTCTGGGCGATCCGGAGAGTCCGGTAGGCCTCCTCGGCCTCAAGCTTGGCCGCGTTCAGGTCGGATTCCACCTTGATGCGCACCGAGATGTCGATTCCCATGCCCACCAG
>JADGDA010000291.1 GCA_015228695.1 Alphaproteobacteria bacterium | reverse complement strand
CCCCCCAAAGGCCCCCCCTGCAAAGGCCTATCCCTGTCTACCCCGTCCCTCCCCTCCGGCGCAACAGCCACCATGCGCCTCCGGCGCAACCATCACCGTGCGCCTCCGGCGCAACCATCACCGTGCGCCTCCGGCGCAACCATCACCGTGCGCCTCCGGCGCAACCATCACCGCGCAAGATACGGCCGCAGATAGCGTCCGGTGTGGCTGCCGGACGCGGCGGCGACGGTCTCGGGCGTGCCGGAGGCGACGATCCGGCCGCCGCCCACTCCTCCGTCCGGACCGAGGTCGATGATCCAGTCGGCGGTCTTGATGACCTCTAGATTGTGCTCGATCACCACAACCGTGTTGCCCTGGTCCACCAAGTGGTGCAGCACCTCCAGGAGTTTCCTCACATCCTCGAAGTGCAGCCCGGTGGTGGGCTCGTCCAGGATATAGAGGGTGCGGCCGGTGGCGCGGCGGGACAGTTCCTTGGCCAGCTTGACCCGCTGCGCCTCCCCCCCCGAAAGCGTCGTCGCCTGCTGTCCCAGGTGGACATAGCCCAGCCCGACCTGCGAGAGCAGCGCCAGTTTGTCGCGAATCGCCGGGACCGCCTTGAAGAAGACCTCCCCCTCCTCGACGGTCATTTCCAGCACGTCGGCGATGGATTTGCCGCGAAAGAGGATTTCCAGGGTTTCGCGGTTGTACCGCTTGCCCTTGCAGACGTCGCACTGCACGTAGACGTCGGGCAGGAAGTGCATCTCAATCTTGATCAGACCGTCGCCCTGGCAGGCCTCGCAGCGCCCGCCGCGCACGTTGAACGAGAACCGGCCCGGCTTGTAGCCGCGCGCCTTCGCCTCCGGGAGACCGGCGAACCAGTCGCGGATGGGGGTGAACAGCCCGGTATAGGTGGCCGGATTGGAGCGGGGCGTGCGGCCGATGGGTGACTGGTCGATGTCCACCACCTTGTCGATGTGCTCCAGGCCCTCGATGCGGTCGTGCTCGGCGGGGATGTCGCGGGAACCGTGCAGGGAACGGGCGAGAGCCTTGTACAGGGTCTCGACCACCAGGGTGGACTTCCCTCCGCCGGACACCCCGCTGACGCAGACGAAGGCCGCGAGGGGGATATCGACCGACAGGTTGTTCAGGTTGTTGGCGCGGGCGCCGACCACCCGCAGCCGCCTGCCGTTGCCCTCGCGCCGGGGGCCACCCAGCGGGATCTTCCGGGCGCCGGTCAGATATTGGCCGGTCAGCGACGCCGGATTCCCCATCACCTGGGCCAGGGTGCCCATGGCTACCACCTCGCCGCCGTGGACGCCCGCGCCCGGCCCCATGTCCACCACGAAATCGGCGTTGCGGATGGCGTCCTCGTCGTGCTCGACCACGATCACCGTGTTGCCGAGGTCGCGCAGGCGTTTCAGGGTGGCAAGCAGGCGGTCGTTGTCGCGCTGGTGCAGGCCGATGGAGGGCTCGTCCAGCACGTAGAGCACTCCGGTCAGCCCCGAGCCGATCTGCGAGGCGAGGCGGATGCGCTGACTCTCGCCCCCCGACAAGGTCCCCGAGGCGCGGCCCAGGGTCAGATAGTCGAGTCCCACGTCCACCAGGAAGCCGAGACGGTCGTTGATCTCGCGCAGGATGCGGCGGGCGATTTCCCGCTGCTTCGGCGTCAGTCCGTCGTCCAGGGAGGCGAACCAGTCCCGCGCCTCGGCAATGGACAGGGCGCTTGCTTCGCTGATGTGCAGCCCCCGGATCTTGACCGCGAGCGCGGCGGGTTTCAGCCGCGCGCCGTGGCACTCGTCGCAGGGAGCGGAACTCTGATAGCGGCTGATTTCCTCGCGGACCCACGCGGAATCGGTCTCGCGCCAGCGTCGTTCCAGATTGGTGATGACCCCCTCGAACGGCCGCTTGGTGGTGGTGCGGCGGACCCCGTCCTCGTAGACCAGGGAAATCTCCTCGCCGCCGGAGCCGTACAGGATGGCCTGGCGCACGGGTTCCGGCAGGTCGCGGAACGGCGCGGTCATGCGCGCGCCGTAATGGGCGCACAGGCCTTCCAGGGTCTGCGCGTAATAGACCGTGCTCGACCCGGCCCACGGGGCGACGGCGCCCTCGGCAAGGGACAGGCCGTCATTGGGCACCACCAGGGCCGGATCAAGACGGAGCTTCACCCCCAGCCCGTCGCAGACCGGGCAGGCGCCGAACGGGTTGTTGAACGAGAACAGGCGCGGCTCGATCTCGTCGATGGTGAACCCCGACACCGGACAGGCGAACTTGGTGGAGAAGGTGATGCGCTCGTCCGAATCGGCGGCATCGACATAGATCAGCCCATCGGTCAGGGACAGGGCCGTCTCCAGGGAATCGGCCAGACGCGGCTGGAGCCCGTCGCGGACCACCAGACGGTCCACCACAACCTCGATATCGTGCTTGAAGGTTTTTTTCAGGGCGGGAACGTCGTCGATGTCGTGGATGCGCCCATCGACCCGGACCCTCTGGAACCCCCGCTTGCGCAGGTCGGCCAGCTCCTTGCGGTATTCCCCCTTGCGGCCGCGGACGATGGGGGCCAGGAGGAGGATGCGGGCGCCCTCGGGCATCGCCATGACCCGGTCCACCATCTGGCTGACGGTCTGGCTTTCGATGGGCAGGCCGGTCGCGGGCGAGTGGGGGACGCCCACCCGCGCCCACAGCAGCCGCATGTAATCGTAGATTTCGGTGACGGTGGCGACGGTCGAGCGGGGATTGCGCGAGGTGGTTTTCTGCTCGATGGAAATGGCCGGAGACAGGCCCTCGATCAGGTCCACGTCGGGCTTTTGCGTCAGTTCCAGAAACTGGCGGGCATAGGCGGACAGGGATTCGACATAGCGCCGCTGTCCCTCCGCATAAATGGTGTCGAAGGCAAGGGACGACTTGCCCGACCCCGACAGCCCGGTGATGACCACCAGTCCGTCGCGGGGAAGGTCCACGTCGACATTTTTGAGATTGTGCTCGCGCGCGCCACGCACGCGGATGAATCCGGTCATCGGTCCGCCCGTTCTTGTCCCGGCCGTGTACATAGCGCAGATGCCCGCCGCAACCAAGGGCCTCCATGTCCCCTGTGGGATAGTCCTTGAATCCGCGAACATGGGGCGTTACCGTTTCCTTACATCCTTACCGGCGGATTTCGCCATGCTCGCCAAGCTGACCTCCAAGAACCAACTCACCCTGCCCAAGGCGGTGCTCGCCGCCGTCCACGGCGCGGAATATTTCGACGTGATCGAAGAGAACGGCCGCATCGTGCTGA
>JADGDA010000290.1 GCA_015228695.1 Alphaproteobacteria bacterium | reverse complement strand
GAGCTTTTCGACCTGTTCCTTTCCTCGGGAGTCTACAAGGCTTACGCCGAGGCCCACCTTAAGCCCTCCCAACTCGACGAGGTGGACGTCACGCCCTATCTCTCGAAGCCGGCCGCGGAATAGCGCCCGTGTCCGATCCGGCGTGGGCTGACGCCGTCGGGTTCGTCGCGGGGACGCTGACGACCCTCGCCTTCCTGCCCCAGGTGCTGAAGACGTGGCGGACGCGCTCGGCGCGCGATCTGTCGCTCGCCATGCTGCTGAGCTTCTGCGCCGGCGTGGTTCTGTGGCTGGTCTACGGAGTGATGATCGGCCAGTGGCCCATCATTCTCCCCAACATCGTCACCCTGGTCCTGGCCGGCTCCATCCTGGTCTTCAAACTTCGGGAGTCTCCACCGGATGGCGGCGACCGAGAAAGTCGGCGGTCGCCCTGACCGCCTCGGCCAGTCCCAGGCGGCGGACCTCCACGCCGTCGGGAAAGGCCCCATGCAGGCGGGACGGCATCATCGGGTCCAGCAAAACGAACACCCCCGTGTCGCCCGCCCGCCGCACCAGCCGCCCATAGGCCTGCTTCAGGCGCAGGCGGGTGATGTGGTCGTCATGGGCGGCGGCGGTTCCCCCCGTCCGCGCCGCGAAGGCCGCGCGCCTCGCCTTGTGCAGGATGTCCGGTCGCGGCCAGGGTACCCGGTCGAAGACGATCAGGCGCAGCGAACGCCCGGGCACGTCCACGCCGTCGCGGACGGCATCGGTCCCCAAAAGGCAGGCATCCTCCTCGGCGCGGAAGATATCCACCAGGGTCGAGGTATCGATGCCGTCCACATGCTGGGCGAGCAGCGGGATGCCGCCGGCATCCAGGGCCGGGGCGATGCGTTCATGCACCGCCCGAAGGCGGGTGACCGCCGTGAACAGCCCCAGGGCTCCGCCGCCGGCGGCGATGAACAGTTCGCGGTAGGCGGCGGCAACCTGGGCCAGATCGTCCTTGCGCACGTCGGTGACCACCATCACCCGCGTCGCCCTCGGATAGTCGAAGGGAGAGGGCACCGCCGCGCGGACCGGAGGCCGGGGCAAGTGGACGGCCCCGGTGTGGCGTTCGGCCGTCCTCCAGTCGGACTCGACATCGCCCGACCCGTCGCGGAGGGTGGCCGAGGTGACGAGGACCCCGTGGGCGACATCGGCAAGGGAGAGGGCGAAGGGTTTGGTGGGGTCGATCCAGTGCCGGTGCATGCCCACGTCCAGATCGCGCCCCCCCTTGCGCTCGACCCCGAGCCAGTCCACGAACTCGGGAGGCGTGGGCGCGCCGACGCAGCGGGCCATGTCCCGCCAGGCCGCGACGGGCAACAGAGCGCGCCTTTGCACGGAACGGACCAGGGACTCGATCCTTTGCCGTTGATTGCTGTCCAACTCGGCGGCCTCGTCATCCAGCTTCCTGGCGAGGCCGTCGCATAGGGTCCGCAGGGGATCGGCCAGACGCTTCAGGGCCAGGTCCAGCTCCGCCGCAACCTGGACCAGTCCGTCCACCGGGGGATCGGTCTCGGTCTCCAGGCTATAGGGGCCGCGGGCGTTGCGGTCGCGGGCGTAAACCTGCTGGCGGACCAGGGCCAGAAAGACCTCCGTCGGGCCATGGGGGGTCCCGCCGGCGATCCTCTGGCCCCAGGCGGGACCGGGCAGGGCATGGGCGGCGGCCCTGATCCCGTCGAGGGCGGACTGGATGTCCTCCATCTCCCCGGCCATCTCGGCGGCGCGGGCCTGAAGGCCGCGCGCGCGCGAACGGGCCCCGTCCTCCGCGCCCAGGAGCCAGCGGCGCAGCTCCGCCGTCTCGACGGCGGACAGGTGGGCCGAGAAGGCTCCGTCGGCGGCGGCGAAGACGTGGTGGCCCTCGTCGAACACATAGCGGCTGGGAAGCTCGCCGTCGTCGATCCCCCCCAGGGCGGCCTGCATCATCACCAGGGCATGATTGGCGACCACGATGCGCGCCCGCCGCGCCCGCCGGATGGTGCGTTCGATCGGACAACGCTGGTAATGGGGACAGGCGGCGTGGACGCACTCGCCGCGCCGGTCGGCCAGCCCCACCGTCGCCGCGCGGCCGACGAGGTCGGCGAGCCAACCGGGAAAATCCCCGCCGGTCAGGTCCCCGTCGCGGCTGTGAAGCGCCCACCGCGCCACCAGCCCCAAAGCCACCGCGTCCTCCGGACGGGCGGCGAGGCCACGCACCGCATCCTCCATGTTCAAGAGGCAGAGGTAGTTTTCACGGCCCTTGCGCACCACCACCTTGCGCGCCTTGCGGGCCGGATCGGGGAAAAGGCGGTCCAGTTCGCCGTCGAGTTGGCGCTGGAGATTGCGGGTGAAGGTGGAAATCCAGACCGTGCCCCCGTTCTTCTCCGCCCATACGCTGGCGGGGGCGATATAGCCCAGGGTCTTGCCGACCCCGGTGCCGGCCTCCGCGAGGACGACGTTGGGCACGCCGGGAACGTCACGGGGGAGAAAGGCGCCGGAGGCGGCGGAGGCGTAATCCGCCTGTTGCGGCCGATCCTCGGCCTGCGGGCCGAGCATCTCGGTCAGGCGGCGGCGGGCCTCCGCCGACTCCACCGGCGCGTTGCCCGACGGCGGTCCCGGCGGCGATTCCTCCCACTTGGGCAAGCGGTCCCACACCTTGAGACCCACGGACGCCGACACGCTGTGCGGGGCCTCGCCCGCCAGCCCCAGCGCCGCCATGACCGGGACCGACCAGCCCCACCGCTCCCCCCTGGACATGGCCCAGACGACGGAACGGGCGTCGGCGAGGCCCCGGCCGCTCAGATGGGCGAGTTCCATCAGAAGCCGCCGGGTCACCGCGAGCAGCGCCCGCGCCTCTTCCTCCAGGTTGCGCGGCCGCTCGAAGCCAAGGCCCTCGGCCAACCCGCGCGCGGTGGGCAGACAGAACCGCGCCGGACGGACAAAGGCGAACAGTTCCAGCACGTCATGGGAGGGAAAGGGCGCGACCCCGAGCCGAGCCGCCAGGGCCGGCGCATGGCAGGTGATGGGACGCAGGAAGGGAGCGCGCCGCGCCGCCTCCGCCAGGGTCAGATCCTCCAGAACGCCGTCGGGAGAAAACAGCACGGCCCCGCGCACCGAGGCCACCAGAACGGGCACCGGCGGCAAGGCGATACGTGCGGGCGACGGCGGGGCCATTCAATCTGTGAGAGACTGACCGAGAAATAGAACGCTTAAAATCAATGCGTTACTGTCCACTGAACCCGTCATGCGCGGGCTTGACCCGCGTATCCACGG
>JADGDA010000028.1 GCA_015228695.1 Alphaproteobacteria bacterium | reverse complement strand
TGTCCGGCGGGTTCGGGGCGGGTGTCCACGGCCCCGCCCGCCAACAGCGCCTTGACCTGCGAGGCCGCCCGGAGGGTGGTTCCATCGTCGGCGAGATAGAGCGGCTTGATCCCGAACGGGTCGCGCGCCAACAGAAGGCCGCCCTTGGCCTCGTCCCACAGGGCGAAGGCGAACATGCCGACCAGACGGCGCACCATGTCCGGGCCGTCGCGGCGATAGAGATGCAGCAGGACCTCGGTATCGGAGTGGGAGCGGAAACGCACGCCCTCGTCCTCCAACTCCCGCCGCAGTTCAAGGAAGTTGTAGATTTCGCCGTTGAAGACGATGCGCTCGCAGCCGTCCTCGCCCGCCATGGGCTGCGCTCCGGCCGGACTGAGGTCGATGATCGCCAGCCGCCGATGCCCAAGCCCGATCCGGGCATCTCCGCCGATCCAGGTCCCGGCGCCATCGGGGCCGCGCGCGGACATGGCATCGCGGATGGCGAGCAACTCCCGCCCCTCGACGGGGGGCGCGGCCGGGGCATAGGCCCAAAGAGCGCAAATGCCGCACATGGCCGGGGCGGGGCGGCGCGGTCAGCGCGCTCCGCAGGCCTTGCCGATGGCGGAGAGGGCGGCCGCGAAGCCCGCCAGGGAGAAGTGATCCACGGTCTTGGTCCCGCGCTCCGACTGCCCCTTCACGGCCACGTCGCTCCCGGCCTTCATGGCGGCGACGATGGCCTTGTCGTCCTCCCCCTTGGCCCAGGCCAGTTCCCCCCGGGCGTTGAGGGAAAAGGCCTTGTCCCCGACCTCCAGCGTCGCCGCGTCCCCATCCTTGTAGACATAGCCCGCGATCACGCTGACGACGCCGAAGCTCTTGCTGGCGGGGCGGTGGGTGACGTTGATGAACACCGGGTCCCGCTTGGCGTACTTGCCCTCGGACCTGGTGGGGGACGAGGTCATGTAGCACACCTTGTTGGCGCCCTCCTTGTAAACGTAGGAGGTCCAACTGCCATGGGTTCCCAGGGTGGTCGAGTCCCCGGCGAAAACGGGGAACGCCACCAGCGGCGCGGCGACGGCAACGATAAGACGATACACCCGCTTCATGGCTTGGACCCTCTCTCTGGAACTCATGAGGGAGAACCGTCACAGGAAAACCTAAAGAAAGCGTTTACGCCGGGATGATCGGGCCGACCGGTGGAGTCCGCGTGGCGGGGTTGCTATACTGGCGGCGAATGGTGGCGGAGAGGGGGAGCGGAATGCTGGGGGACCTGCGGAGGCTTGGCGTCGTGGCGGTGCTGGTGGCGTTGGCGTTGGCGGGGGTGCGGCCGGCGTGGGCGGAGAAGCGGGTGGCGCTGGTGATCGGCAATGCGGCCTATCCCACCTCGCCGCTCGCCAACCCGGTCAACGACGCGCGGGCGATGGCGGCGAAGCTGAAAGACGTCGGCTTCGAGGTGCTGCTGCGCGAGAACGCGACCA
This sequence comes from Alphaproteobacteria bacterium, assembly GCA_015228695.1. Lineage (GTDB taxonomy): Bacteria > Pseudomonadota > Alphaproteobacteria > Rhodospirillales > Rhodospirillaceae > JADGDA01. Next base: position 15,544 of record JADGDA010000028.1, on the reverse strand, counting down.
AGGCGCAGATGGAGGACGCCATCGGCCTGTTCGGCGAAAAGCTCAGCGCGGATGCGACCGGTCTGATGTTCTACGCCGGGCACGGCATGCAGGTGAATGGACGGAACTATCTGGTTCCGGTGGACGCGAGAATTGCGTCGGAACAGCGGGTGAAGCTGGAAACGGTCGATGCCGAGGTGGTGCTGGACCAGATGGCGGCGGCCAAGGCGCGGGTGAGTCTGGTGATCCTGGATGCGTGCCGCAACAACCCGTTCGAACGGCGCTGGCGGGGTGGCTCCTCGGGGCTGGCGACGATGAACGCGCCGGAGGGGACCCTGGTCGCCTATGCCACCGCCCCCGGCAAGGTGGCGGCCGATGGCGAGGAGAGGAACGGCCTTTATACCGGCGAACTCCTGAAGGTGCTGGGCGAGCCCGGCTTGCCGGTGGAGGAGGTGTTCAAGCGGGTGCGGGTGGCGGTGTCGCGGGCCTCGAATGGTGGCCAGACCCCGTGGGAAGCATCGTCGCTGACCGGGGACCTGTACTTCGTGCCGAAGGGGGGAGCGGTGGCGGCGCCGTCCCCGTCCCCGTCCTCGTCCCCCGTCCCCGTGGATGCGGACGCGATGACCTGCGAGGCGCTGAAGGGCAGCGGCAGCGCCGGGGCGTTCGAGGAATACCTGCGGCAGTTCCCGAATGGCCAATGCGTGCCGTATGTGCGGGTGCGGCTGGCGGACCTGACGCCGAAACCCCAATCCCAACCTCAACCTCAACAGGTTGCCGTGACATCGCCGCCGCCCCGGAGGGATTTTGCGGTTGGGGAGGGAGTCCGGGACTGCGACGGTTGCCCGGAGGTGGTGGTGGTTCCGGCGGGCAATTTCATGATGGGGTCGGACGACGAAGGGCCGGTCCGCCGCGTGACGATTCCGCGTCCGTTCGCGGTGGGGAAATACGAGGTGACGCAGGCCGAGTACGAAGCGGTGATGGGAAACAATCCGAGCGCCTTCAAGAAACCGCGCAATCCGGTGGAGAACGTGAGCTGGGACGATGCGCGGGAGTTCATCCGCAAGCTGAACGCGAAGGTCAGCCCGGTTGCTCGGGCCTCGACGGGAGGCGACGGCCCGTATCGTCTTCTGACCGAGTCGGAATGGGAATACGCGGCGCGGGCGGGGACGACGACGGACTATTGGTGGGGCGACGAGGCAAGTCACGAGCACGCGAACTATGGCGAGGAGGAATGCTGCGGAGGGACGGCCAGAGGTCGGGACCGATGGGAGGGGACGTCTCCGGTGGGCTCGTTTCCGGCCAACGCCTTCGGCCTTCACGACATGCATGGGAACGTGGGGGAGTGGGTGCAAGATTGCTGGAACGACGACTATTCCGGCGCGCCGACGGACGGAAGCGCATGGGTGACGGGGGATTGCAATCAGCGCGTTCTGCGCGGCGGTTCCTGGTACGACGTTCCGTGGGACCTCCGTTCCGCCCTCCGTGGCGGGAACGATACCGGAGACCGAATCGTCAGCATCGGGTTCCGCCTCGCCAGGACGCTCCCGTGAGGGAGCGTTGCGTCCTGCGTCTTTGCCTTCCGGTCGCCATCATGTGACCGGTTTTATGGCCACTTGGGCCTTCCCCGGAAAGGCCTGGATTTCCGTGGCCGAGGGGTATTTGATGGGGGAGTGGTTGGGAGAGAGGGGGAGGGCGGATGGCGGGGCGGTGGGTCGCGGTGGGTCTTGTCCTTCTTGCCGTTCTCGGGCGGGGGCCGGTGGCTTGGGGCGGGGAGAGCCATGAGAGCCATGGAGGCGGGACGAGCCATGGCGCGGGTATCGGCGAACTCCTTGAACTGGCCCGGACCCTCAATCCCGAGGTCGCGGCGATGCGGCTGGAGGCCGACGCGGCCCAGGCGGCGGTCGAGGGGGAGGGAAGTCTGCCCGATCCCAAGTTCAAGGTCGGGGTGGAGGACATGCCGCGCAGCTACCCCAGCTATTTCCCGTCCTTCAGGCCCAACGTCACCAAGTACACCTTCTCCCAGGAACTGCCCTTTTTCGGCAAGCGCGGGCTCAAGGAAGAGATCGCCGGGGCCGGGGCGTCGGCGGCGCGGGCCGCAGCCCAATCGACGCTGAACGACGTTCTGACGCGGGTCAAGGTGGCCTATGCCGAATACCATCAGGCCCACATGGCCATGGAGCAGACCTCTTCCCTGATCGACGTCCTGGGCTCCGTGGCGCAGGTGGCGCAACTGCGCTACGGCCAGGGGCTCGGCAGTCAGCAGGACGCCGCCGGAGCCGAGGTCGAGCGGTCCTCGATGGAAGCCGAACTGGCCCGGCTGAAGGCCAGCCGCTACAAGGCCAGGGCCCGGCTGAACGCCCTGGTCGACCGCCCCGCCGAGGCGCTCCTGGTGGAGGAGCCCCATCCGCGCCCCCTGCCGCCTCCGTCCGCGCTCGACAACGCGGTTCTGCTCGACCGCGCGCGCACGGGCAATCCCCGCTTCGCCGAAATCGACGCTCGCATCGCCGGGGCGGACAGGGGCAAGGACCTGGCCGATCGGAACTGGTTTCCCGATGTCGGCGTCGGGGTGGCCGCCGTGCAGAGGACGGGCGACATCGTCGGCTACGAGGCCATGATCGAGATGAGCGTTCCCCTGCAATGGGGACTGCGCCGATCCCAGCAGGACGCCGCCGCCGCCGCCGCCGCCGCCGCCCGTTCCCGCAAGGACGCGGCCGCGCGGCAGATCGAGAGCGAGCTGCACGAAGCCTTCCTTTCCCTGCAATCCGCCCGCAAGGTCGAGCAACTGCTGTCGGAAAGCACCCTCCCCCAGGCGGAGGTGGCATTCCAATCGGCGGTGAAGAGCTATGAACTGGGACGCGCCGGACTGATCGACGTGCTGACCGCCTTGCAGAGGCTGCGGCGGGCGCAGATCGACCAGATCAACGCCTTCTATGAACAGCAGACGCGCTTGGCGGAGATCGAACGTCTGGTGGGAGGCGACCTGTGAAGGCCGGGGCCGTGATCGCCGTCGTGGCGGTGGTGGCCGTGGCCGCCGCGTCTGGCGGCTGGTGGGCCGGACGGAAGGAAGCGTCCGCGCCGCCCCCTCCGCCGCCTCCGCCGCAGGCCGAGGCCGGGCACGGCGCAGAGGAGACGGCGCGGCGGATCGTCTATTACCGCAACCCCATGGGCTTGCCGGACACCTCTCCGGTACCGAAGAAGGACTCCATGGGGATGGATTACGTTCCGGTGTACGCCGACGAGGTGGTGCAATCGCCGCCCCGGCCCGCGCCGCCCCAGCCAGCCGCGAGGGATGACGGCCGACGTATCCTTTACTACCGCAACCCCATGGGCTTGCCGGACACCTCGCCGGTGCCGAAGAAGGACTCCATGGGGATGGATTACGTTCCGGTGTACGAGGACGAGGCGGGCGTCTCCGCCGCCGGTCCGGCGACGCTGAAAATCGCTCCCGACCGGGTGCAGATGCTGGGCGTCAAAACCGAGGCGGCAGCCTTGCGATCCTTGAACCGCGTCGTCCGGGCCGTGGGCTCCGTGCAGGCGGACGAGCGCAGGCTGGCCGTGGTGGCGCCCAAGTTCGAGGCCTGGATCGAGACGCTCAACGTGGATACCACCGGGGCCACGGTGCGCCGCGGTCAACCCCTGATGCAGGTCTACAGCCCGGAACTGGTGCTGGCGCAGCAGGAATACCTTGTCACCTGGACCAGCCAGCAATCGTTGAAGGACGCCGATCCCCGGGCGCGGCAGGCCTCGACGGCCCTTGCCGAGGGGGCCTTGCAGCGTCTGCGCAATTTCGACATCGACGGGGCCCAGCTCGACCGGCTGCGGCGCGAGGGCAAGGCGGCCCGCACCCTGACCCTGACCTCTCCGGCCGACGGGGTGGTTCTGGAAAAGACGGCGGTCAGGGGCATGCGCTTCATGCCCGGCGAGACTCTCTACCGGATCGCCGATCTTTCCTCCGTCTGGGTGATTGCCGACGTGTTCGAGCAGGACCTGGGACTGATCCAGCCCGGCCAGGAGGTCCACGTCGCCGTCAACGCCTATCCCGGCCGCTCCTTTGCCGGCAAGGTCGGGTTCATCTATCCGGCCCTGAACGCCGAGACCCGCACCGCCAAGGTCCGCATCGAGATTCCCAACCCGGAGGGGCTCCTGCGCCTCGCCCTCTACGCGACCGTCGAGTTCACGGCGCCGATGGCGGCGGAGCAGGTGCTGACGGTGCCGGAGTCCGCCGTCATCGACAGCGGCAAGCGTCAGGTGGTGCTGGTCGAGCGCGGAGAGGGTGGCTATGAGCCCCGTCCGGTGAAGATCGGGGCGCGGGCGGAAGGCTATGCCCACGTCCTCGAAGGGGTGGCCGACGGGGAAAGGGTGGTCGTCCGCGCCAACTTCCTGATCGACGCCGAGAGCAACCTGCGGGCGGCGCTCGGCGCCTTTACCCAGGGTCAATCCGGGGAGACCCGGAGACCATGATCGCCAGGGTCATCCGCTGGTCGGGCGACAACATGTTTCTGGTGCTGCTCGGGGCCTTGTTCCTCGCCGGAGCCGGGGTGTTCGCGGCGATGCGGACGCCGCTCGACGCCTTGCCCGACCTGTCCGACGTGCAGGTGATCATCTACACCGAGTATCCCGGCCAAGCGCCCCAGGTGGTCGAGGATCAGATTACCTATCCGCTGACCACCTCCATGCTCTCCGTTCCGAAGTCGAAGGTGGTGCGCGGGTTCTCGTTTTTCGGCGCGTCGTTCGTCTACGTCATCTTCGAGGACGGCACCGACATCTATTGGGCGCGCTCGCGCGTGCTGGAATACCTGAACTTCGCCGGCAAGCGGCTGCCGTCGGGGGTGAGCCCCTCCCTCGGCCCCGACGCCACCGGGGTCGGCTGGGTCTATCAGTACGTGGTGCTGGCCAAGGACCGGACCCTGGCCGAGTTGCGCACGCTCCAGGACTGGTATCTGCGCTATCAGATCGCCAAGGCCCAGGGGGTGTCCGAGGTGGCCAGCGTCGGCGGCTTCGTCCAGCAGTATCAGGTGGTGGTCGATCCGCAGAAACTGCAAGCCTACGACCTGCCCCTGTCCGCCCTTTCCCAGGCCATCCGCATGAGCAATATCGACGTCGGCGGTCGGGTGGTGGAGCTGGCCGAGACCGAGTTCATGGTGCGCGGGCGGGGGTATCTGCGCGGGGTCGGCGATATCGAGCAGATCGTGCTGAAAGGGAAGGGGGGAACGCCGGTCCTGCTGCGCGATGTGGCGCGGGTGGAATTGGGGCCCGACGAGCGGCGCGGCCTCACCGAACTGAACGGCGAGGGCGAGGTGGTGAGCGGGATCGTCCTCCAGCGTTTCGGCGAGAACGCCCTCGACGTCATCGCCAACGCCAAGGCCAAGATCGCCGAGATCCGGTCGGGTCTGCCTCCGGGCGTCTCCATCGAGGCCCTTTACGACCGCTCGGACCTGATCCTGCGGGCGATCGACACCCTGAAACGGACCCTGATCGAGGAAAGCATCATCGTCGCCGCCGTGTGCATGGTGTTCCTTCTCCATGTGCGCTCGGCCCTGGTCGCCATCGTCACCTTGCCGCTCGGCGTGCTGATCGCCATCATCGTCATGAAATTCCTGGGGCTCACCTCCAATATCATGAGCCTCGGCGGCATCGCCATCGCGGTGGGGGCGATGGTCGATGCCGCCATCGTCATGATCGAGAACGCCCACAAGCATCTGGAGCGCGCTCCGCCCGGCAGGCCCCGGCGCGAGGTGCTGCTGGAAGCGGCGGTCGAGGTCGGTCCCGCGCTGTTCTTCGGTCTCCTGATCGTGACCGTATCGTTCCTTCCCGTCTTCACCCTGGAGGATCAGGAGGGCCGTCTGTTCAAGCCGCTGGCCTTCACCAAGACCTTCGCCATGGCCGGAGCGGCGTTCCTGTCCATCACCCTGGTGCCGGTGCTGATGATCCTGTTCGTGCGCGGGCGCATCCTCCCCGAGCGTAGGAATCCCATCAACCGGCTGCTGATCTGGCTCTATCGGCCGGTGATCGCCGTGGTGCTGCGCTGGCGCAAGACCACGGTGGCTCTGGCGTTGCTGGCCCTGGGCGCGTCGGTCTGGCCGATGATGCGCATCGGCTCGGAGTTCATGCCGACCTTGAACGAGGGGACGCTGCTGTTCATGCCGACGACCCTGCCCGGCCTGTCCATCACCAAGGCGGCCGAACTGTTGCAGACCCAGAACAAGATCATCAAAAGCGTGCCCGAGGTCGCTTCCGTTCTCGGCAAGGCGGGCCGCGCGGGAACGGCGACCGACCCGGCTCCGACCGAGATGTTCGAGACGATCATCAACCTGAAACCGGAGTCCGAGTGGCGCCCCGGCATGACCATGGACAAGCTGATCGCCCTGCTCGACGAGGCGGTGCGCATGCCCGGTATCAGCAACGCCTGGACCATGCCCTTGCGGGCGCGCATCGACATGCTGTCCACCGGCATCCGCACGCCGATCGGCATCAAGGTGTTCGGCTCCGACCTGGACCGCATGGAAGCCCTGGCCCGCGAGGTGGAGGCGGCCGTCAAGGCCGTTCCGGGAACGACCAGCGCCTATGCCGAGCGCATCGTCGGCGGCTATTACCTCGACATCCAGCCCGACCGGGTGGCGCTCGCCCGCTACGGAATCAAGATCGGCGACCTGCAAGAGGTGATCCTTACCGCCCTCGGCGGGGAGTCCGTCACCACCACGGTCGAGGGGCGGGAACGCTTTTCCGTCAATGTCCGCTATCCGCGCGAATTCCGCAGCGATCCGCAAGCCATTGCCCACAGCGTCCTGGTCCCGGCCCCGGACGGCTCCCACATTCCCCTGGGCCAGCTCGCGAGCATCGGCCTGACCAAGGGACCGGCCGGAATCCGCACCGAAAACGCCCTTCTCTCGGCTTACATCTTCGTGGACATCCATGGACGGGACATCGGCGGCTACGTCGAGGAGGCGCGGCGCGTGGTACAGGAAAAGGTGAGGATGCCGCAGGGCTATTTCATCACCTGGAGCGGGCAGTTCGAATACATGGAACGGGCCAAGGAAAAACTGAAGATCGTCATTCCCCTGACCATCTTCATCATTTTCCTGCTGCTGTACATGAACTTCCACAGGGTCACGGAGACCCTGATCGTCATGCTGTCGCTGCCCTTCGCCCTGGTCGGCGGGGTCTGGCTGATGGATTATCTCCACTTCAATTTCAGCGTCGCGGTGGCGGTCGGTTTCATCGCCCTGGCCGGGGTCGCGGCGGAAACGGGGGTGGTCATGCTGATCTATCTCGATCACGCCCTGGCCGCCATCCGCGCCCGCCGCGCGGCGGCGAACGAAGAGATGACCGATGCCGACGTGCACGCCGCCATCGTCGAAGGGGCGGTGGAGCGGGTGCGGCCCAAGATGATGACGGTCGTGGCCATCATGGCCGGTCTGCTGCCCATCCTGTGGACGACCGGCGCCGGGTCGGAGGTGATGCAGCGGATCGCGGTGCCCATGGTCGGCGGCATGGTGTCCTCGACCATCCTGACCCTGATCGTCATTCCCGCCATTTACGCCGAGATCAAGCGGATTCGCAAACCCACCGGACCTGGAGGCCCTCCATGAACAAGACCCTGCGCAGCGCCGTTCTCGCCATCCCGTTCCTGGCCTTTTCCGCTCCGGCCCCGGCTTCGGGGGACCTCCAGGCCCCGGCGACCGGATCGGTGAACGCGGTGGATGCCGCGAAAGGCGTGGTCAACCTCACCCACGACCCGATACCCGCCCTTGGCTGGCCGGCGATGACCATGGACTTCGGCGTCGCCGGAACGGTCGACCTGACGAAAGTCCGGAAGGGGGCGAAGGTTTCCTTCACGGTCTCCAAGGGCCCCGACGGAATTTTCCGCATCACCGACATCAAGCCCGAGGGAAAATAGGCTCCTCGACGGTTCGAGTGGAATTGTCCCCTTTCCCCCGGAATCCACTTGCGACGTCGGGGGGCCTCAATTTCCGGTGACAGCGCACCAAATTGGCCGGGTCCCGCAAACCCGTTTGAAACGCCGAGGCCTCTCCGCCGGGACGAGGTCAGCGGCGGAATCCTTGGGGGAGGGATAGGGTTCTTTGCTGTCTGACGGCGGGGAGGCGGTCCAGGGGGGCGGCGTAGATTCGTTTGGCCGCTTCCACCAGCAGGACCCCGGCAAAGGTCGGGAACCAGCGCTCCCCGATTTTTTCCCAGGCTGGCGCGGACCCCATCAGCATGCGTGACCAACTTGGCGGCACGAACAGGGCCGGTTCGTTGCGAAGGGGGGTGAACATCGCCTCGCGCAACAGGAAATCGAGCTGGGTGGACGAATAGGGCCGCCCCGCTCCGAACGGGGTGCGTTCCAGTCTGGCCCAGATGCCCCTGCGGTTGGGGACGACCACCAGAAGCCTTCCGCCGTCCGCCAATACGCGCCAGAGTTCGCGCATCAGAGCGCGCACCTGCTCCGCGGATTCGAGGGTGTGGATCATGAGCAGACGGTCGACGGACCGGTCCGGCAGGGGAAGTTCCGTTTCATCGGCCAGGGCGACCAGTCCCGGCTCTCCCTCGGGCCAAGGCAACACGCCCTGGGCGGCGGGCATGATCACGAAGACTCGCTCCGCCTCGGTCTTGAACTGGCGCAGATAGGGCGTGGCGAACCCGAGTCCCGCCACCCTGTCCCCGGTGACGTCGGGCCAGATCAAGCGGATACGGCGGCGGATCATCCGCCGCGCGACCTGCCCCAAACCGCCCGCGTAGAAATCCCGCAGATCAATGACGTCCGTCCACATGGGCGGAGTGTAGCACGGTTGCGGAGCGCGGCGGCAACGGCGTCGGTGGGGAGAGGGGCAACGTAAAAGAGTGCGATGGCCCCGCGACGCTTATCCTCAGATCGGGCTTCCTTCCCGGGGGGAGGAGGTCTCGGCGCGGGCGGGGGGGGTCTCGTTCTGGCGTTGGCGGGCGACGCGGGTGACTTCCTCGCGGAGGCCGGGGTGGGAATCGATGATTTGAAGGAAGTCGTTCCGGGTCAGGACCAGAAGCTCGCAAGAGGTGCGGCAGGCGATGGTCGCGACGCGGGGACGGTCGTCGATCAGGGCGATTTCGCCGAAGTAATCGCCCGAGCGCATGGTGAAATGGTTCTGTCCGTTCTGTCCGTCCAGTTCCCCGTTGATGACGAAGTACATGCAATCGGCCCAGTCTCCGGCCTTGATGATGAGTTCCCCCGGCTCGGCGCTCTTCGGGTGCAGCTTTGCCGCCAGTTCGGCGATGCGCGCGGCGTCCAGACGGGCGAAAAGAGGGACCTTGGCCACCAGGGACCAAGTGACGAGAAACCGCCGCCGCCGGATCTCCTCGCCGAAACCGCTGGCGAGGATACTGGCGGGCAAGGCGAAGGTCATCAGCCCGAGCAGCGCGGCGATGCCGCCGAAGATCTTGCCCAGGACCGTCGACGGAACGGCATCGCCATAGCCGAGGGTGACCAAGGTCACGATCCCCCACCACATCGCCTTGGGAATGCTGCCGAATTGGGTCGGCTGGGCCTCCCGCTCGACGAGGTAGAGCGCCGTGGACACGCCGATCAGCAGCATGACGGTGATGAACAGAGCCGCCTGCAACGCATGCCGCTCCCGCAGCAGCACGGTCGCCAGGGAATGCAGCGCCGGGGAATAGCGGGCGAGTTTGAGAAAGCGCGACAGCATGAAGATGATCTGGATATCCCGGGGCACGGGGACGATCAGGAACACGAAGAACGGCAGGATCGCCACCAGATCGAACAAGGCGAAGGGCTGCATCAGGAAGCGGGCCATCTCGGCGGGGCGCGGCCTCGACGTGCCATGTCCCCAGAAGGCCGCCACCCGCAGTCCGTAATCGAGCGTCAGAACGGCGACGGCGGCACGGTCGAGGGCGGCGAAAACGGGCCTCAGGGCCTCGTCGTCGATGTAGCCGGACTCGATCACGGCGGCCACCGTCGTCGCGAGCACGGTGCAGATCACCAATGTCCGGTACAGAACCACGGGCAGGGATTTTCCCGGGGCGTCGTCGACCAGATCGAACAGGAAGGACAACCGTTTCGCCACGTCCCTTATTCCTCCCCGGCCGCGTCGTCCCCAGCCGCGTCTTCCCTGGGCGGAGACCCGCCGAGGGCGCGCAGCCGCGCGGCGGGGTCCTCGATCCACTGCCGGAACAGGGTGTGCACGCGGGTGCCGTGTTCATCCATCCGCCGGGAGAGGTCGGCAAAGTCGTCGGCCCCCACCGCCTGACAAAGCTTCTGCTTGAGACCCGCGGGCGCTCCGTCGTCAAGGACGCGCTCCAGACTCTGGCGCACCATGTTGTGCAGGGCCGTCCAGAACGCGAGCCCTTCCAGGAGCGTCCTCGCCTCGTCTTCCCCGATCAGGCCGGCATCGCGGATGCGGCGCAGGGCATCAGCCGTGTTGGGCGAAAGGATTTCGCGCCGTCCGGGTGCGTGGCGCAACTGGAGGTACTGGGCGATGAATTCGATATCGACCAGACCTCCACGGGTGTACTTGATGACCCATCGGCTCTGCGCCTTCTTTTCCTTTTCAAGGCGGATGCGCATGTCCGCGACGTCCACCACCAGCTTGTCCTGGTCGCGCTGGCGGGTCAGCGTTCCCGAAATCAGCGCGTTCAGGCGGTCCGTCAGGTCGGGCGGACCGTAGAGGACCCGGGCGCGGGTCAGAGCCATCCGCTCCCACGTCCACGCCGCCTCCGCGTGGTATTTCTCGAAGGACTGGAAGCTGGTGGCGAGGGGCCCCTTGTTGCCCGAGGGGCGCAGACGCATGTCCACCTCGTACAGCTTGCCCTCGTTGGTCTGGGCGGTGATGGCGTTGACGAAGCGCTGGGTGAGGCGGGTGTAGAAGACCATCGCCGGAAGCGGCTTCATCCCGGTGGAGACGTCGGATTCGTCGGGCGTCTCGTAGACCAGGATCAGGTCGATGTCGCTGGTCGCGGTCATTTCGCGCCCCCCCATCTTCCCCATGGCGACGATGGCCATTCCGGCGGAGGGGAGATAGCCATGCTGAGCGGCGAATTCCCGCTCCACCCTTGGGTAGAGGCGCGACAGCACCGCCTCGGCGATGACGGTCAGGGCGGCTCCGGCATCGGCGGGCGTGATCATGTTGCGCAAAATCTGGACGCCCACCTGGAACTTGCGGTCGTTGGCCCAGCGCCGGCAGAAATCCAGGACCTCCTCGTAGTCGCGGGCCTCGGCCAGCCGGGTATCCAGCTCGACCATCAGAACCTCGGCATCGGGGAGGGGGTCGAAGAACCCGGGGGCCAGGACGTTGTCGAGCAGCGACGGCGTCCGCGCCAGAATGTCCGCGAGGCGCGGCGCATCGCCCATGATCTCGGCCACCAGTCCGAGGAGGCCCGGATTGGCATGGAACAGGGAGAAGATCGGCACGCCGGCCGGAAGACGCCGGAGAAACTCGTCGAACTTGGCGAACGCCGCGTCGGGGGCGGCGGTCATGGCCAGGGAGTCCAGCAGCTTCGGCTGCAATTCGGTCAGAAGCTCCCGCGCCCGTGCCGTGCGCACGGCGCGATAGCGGCCGTGGTGCCACCCGCGCACCGCCGCGATCACGCCCACGGGATTGTCGAATCCCATTCCGCGCAGGGTCTCGACGGTGCCCGGATCGTCCTCGGAGCCCGTGAAGACCAGGTTTCCGGCCCCGCTCAGATCGGGAGCCTCCTCGAACAGCGCGGCGTAGTGACGCTCGACGGTCTCCAGGGTCCGCAGCAGAACGGAGGAAAGCTCCGCCAGATCGGCGTGGCCCATGAACGCCGCCAGTTCCTCCAGCTTCTCCGGCTCCGTGGGCAGGGTCTGGGTCTGTTGGTCGTCGATCATCTGCAACCGGTGTTCGAGACGGCGCAGGTAATGATAGCAGGCGATCAGTTCCTCGGTCGCGGCCGCGTCCACATGGCCCGCCGCAGTCAGAGAACGCAGGGCGTCGCAGGTGCGGGGGCTGCGGGTGGAGGACTCGCGCCCTCCCCAGATGAGCTGCTGGGTCTGGGCGAAGAACTCGATTTCCCGGATGCCGCCGCGCCCGAGCTTGATGTTGTGGCCGCCGACGGCGATGGAGGCGCCACCCTTGTGGGCGTGAATCTGGCGCTTGATCGAGTGGATGTCCTGGATGGCGTTGAAGTCCAGGGACCGGCGCCAGATGTAGGGCTTGAGGAATTTGAGGAAGCGGGCTCCGGCTTCCCTGTCCCCGGCGATGCAGCGGGCCTTGATCATCGCCGCCCGTTCCCAGTTCTGGCCGAAATTCTCGTAATAGATCTCGGCCGCCTCCAGGGAGACGGCCAGCGGCGTCGAGCCGGGGTCCGGCCGCAGCCTGAGATCGGTGCGGAAGACGTACCCGTCGGCGGTGCGCTCGTTCAGGATGCGGACGAGATTGCGGGTCATGCGGACGCAGCATTCGCGGACCGAGCGGCGTCCGGTATGGACGATCCGCTCCTCGTCGTAGAGCACGATCAGATCGATGTCGGAGGAGTAGTTCAACTCCCACGCCCCCAGCTTCCCCATGCCGAGGACCACGAACCCGGAGCCGCGTTCGGGGTCGTCCGGATGGGCGAGGACGATTTCCCCGGAGGCGGCCTCCTGGCGCAGCAGATGCGCCGTCGCCAATCCGGCCGCCGTGTCCGCGAACCGGGTGAGTGCCTCGGTGACCGGGTCCAATCCCCAAACGCCGCCGATGTCGGCGACGGCGATGGCCAGGGCGGCACGACGCTTGGCCACGCGCAGCAGGCGCATGACCCGACTGGTGTCGGTTTCCGCCCCCAGGTCCTCCCGCAGGGCGGACAACATCCGGGAGAAAGCGGCCTCCGGCCCCTCGCGCAGGAGTTCGCAGGTAAAGGCCGGCTCCTGCGCGACGCATCGGGACAGGAAGGCGCTGTTGCCGAAGAGGGCCTCCAGCAACGCCCGTCCCCGGGAATCGTCGGGGAGCGAGGCCGCGAACGCCGCGTCGGCGGGGTCGGCGATCTGACCCGCCGCCTCGTTCCAGCGTTCCATGCCGCGCCGGGCGCGCTCCACGTCGGCGGGACGGGGAAGGACATCAATATTCAAGGGAAAAATGAACTCGCGCATTTGCAAGAATCGTATTTTCCAGCACACTGCGCGAACCTTTGGCGGCGGTCAAGCCGCGGATGGAGTTTCACGGGCGTTGGTTCACGGGACCGTCAGGCATTTCTTCCAGATTCTCGGGGCGTTGGGGCTGGTCCTGTCCGGGGCCGTGCCGTTTTTTGCTTGGCGGGTATCGTCGTCGCCGCTGTCCCTGGAGTTCCTCACGCCCTATGTGGAAGAGGCGCTGACGCCTCCGGGCGGGGCGTACTCGGTCAAGCTGGACGAAACCGTTTTGTACTGGGCCGGTTGGCGCCGGACGCTGGACGTGCGCGCGCTCGGGGTGAAGGTCGTGTCCGCCGCCGGAAGCCCCGTCGCCTCCATCCCGGTCCTGTCGTTCGGTCTCAGCCTGCGGGCGCTGTCGGTGGGGCTGATCGCGCCCAGAACCGTCGAACTCGTGGGCGCCAGACTGCACCTGCTGCGCCGTGCCGACGGCCGTTTCGAGTTGGATATCGGGGGCGCCGCGCCGATCGGAGGCCCGGATGAGGGGATCGGTCCCCTGATGGAGGCGGCCCTTGCGCCTCCGGACATGACCCGGCCCACCGGTTACCTCACCCGGTTCCGTCTGGCGGATTCAACGGTCGTGATCGACGACGAAATCCTGGGGGCGACATGGACGGTCGCCGACGTGGGGCTGGAACTGGTGCGCGACCGTCAAGGCATCGGCGTCGCCGGGGGGCTTGCGGTCGCCACTCCGGACGGTCCCGCCCGATTTGACGTCGATGGACGATACGCGGCGGCAGACCGGAAGATTTCCCTGCGCGGCAAGTTCGCCTCCATCCGTCCCGCCTCCTTTGCCAGGATCGCCCCCGGGCTCGATCCGCTGGCGGGATTCGACCTGCCCGTCTCCGGCGCGGTGTCGGTCCGGTTGGACCCGGAGGGGGGAGTGCTGCATTCGAGCCTCGACCTTTCCGCCGCGCCCGGCACGATGCGTCTTCCCGATCCGGTGGCCAATACCTATCACGTCCGCTCCCTCAAGCTGCGCGCCGAGGCGGAGGGGATGGAGCGGCTGTCCCTCGACCATCTGGAAATCGACATCGGCGGCCCCCTGGTGATCGCCTCCGGGTTCCTGGGACGGACGGTTTCCGGCGGGGAGTTCGTCGCGGGCGGCAAGGCGAGGGTCCTGAACATGCCGGTCAGCGATCTGCCTGCGTACTGGCCCCCGGCGATCGCTCCCAAGCCCCGCGCCTGGATCGTGGCCAGCCTGCACGACGGCGTCGTTCCCGAGGCCGACTTTTCCGTCGCCGTTCGCGGAACCGACCCCGGCCATGTCGCGCTGGAAGCCTTTTCCGGCGATTTGACCGTGCGCGGGGTCAGCGTCGATTATCTGACGCCGATGCCGCTGGTGCGTAAGGGCGACGCGCGCGTGCGCTTCGCTCCCGACCGCATCGACATCTCGGTCCTGGACGGGGGGGTGAACGGCCTCAAAATCACGCGGGGAACCGTCGTGATCACCGGAATGGATCAGGTGGACCAGGATGCGGACATCGATTTGACCATCACCGGTTCCGTGCGGGATTCCTTGGCCCTCGTGGACAGCAAGCCCCTGGGATACGCCAGCAAGTACGGTATCCGGCCGGATCGCTCGGAAGGGGAGGCCACGACCCGCCTCACCTTGAAATTCCCCCTGTTCGCGGACCTGCCGATAGAGCGGGTCGATGTTCTGGCCGTCGCCCGCCTGGAGCGGCTTTCCCTGGGGGGGGCGGCCATGGGCAAGGACCTGGGCAAGGGCACGATCGATCTGCGGGTGGACCGCAAGAGCCTCGCGGCGCGTGGAACGGCGGTTCTGGGAGACGTTCCGATCGATCTGGAGTGGGAGGAGAACTTCTCCCGCGCCGCCCCGTTCGTCACCCGTTACCGGGTCAAGGGCACGCTGGACGACGGGCAGCGCGCGTCTTTCGGCCTCGGCTTTCCCCCTCTCGCGCCTCCGCTCATGACCGGGCCGCTTTCCACCCGGGCGGTCATCACCATGGACGGCAAGGGGCGGAGCACCATCGAGGCCCAGGCCGACCTTGGGGGCGTGCGGGTGGTTCTTCCCGGGCTCGGCTGGATCAAGCCGGCGGAGGGGGGGGGACGCGCGGAGGTCCTGGCGCGGTTCGAGAAGGGCAGGCTCTCGGCCGTTCCGATGTTTTCGGCGACGGCGGACTCCGGTCTTGACGTGCGGGGCGATGTGGCCGTCGGCGAGGATGGGGCCCCCCGCCGCGTGACCTTCGAGCGGTTCAAGGCGGGACGGACCGACGTTGCCGGAACCCTGGATCTGGCGGCGGGGGGTGGTTTGGCGATCAGGCTGCACGGGGCCGGGATCGATCTGGCCCCGGCCCTTGGCGCAAGTCCGGACGAGAGCCCGCCCCGGACCCCGGATCCCGCCGCGCCGCCGCTCGACATCGACCTGTCCGCGAACCGCCTTTGGGCAAGTGAAAGCGGCCATTTCGATAAGATCGGGGCCCATTTGTC
>JADGDA010000289.1 GCA_015228695.1 Alphaproteobacteria bacterium | reverse complement strand
TGGGCGGGGCGGCGGACGCCCCTGCCCGCGCGCGATCCGGCCTCGGCCGAATGGGTCGCCGCCGCCCTTGCGGAGGGGCGGATCGTCGGCTTGCTGGTCCCCGAACGCGGCGAGGTGGGGCCGAGGGCGCTCGGGCGCCGCAGCCTGCTGGCCTCGGCCGGCTATCCGGGCATGAAGGACATCATCAACACCCGGATCAAAAGGCGGGAATGGTGGCGGCCGTTTGCTCCGGTCTGCCGCGCGGAGGACATCGACACGTATTTCGACGTTCCCCGGCCGGACCCCTATATGATCCTGGGCGGCGTGGTCCGGCTTGGTTACCGCGAGGCGCTGGCCGCCGTCACCCATGTGGACGGCACGGCCCGCGTTCAATGCCTGACCGATCGCGGAATGAACCCCGTCCTTTGGGACCTGTTGGAGGCGACGAAGCGGCGGACCGGAATCGGCGTCCTTCTCAACACCTCGTTCAACCTGGGCGGCCGCCCGATGGTGAACACCACGAAGGCCATGCTGGAGTTCATCGAGCGGACCGAAATCGACGGCGTCTGGCACGGGGACGAGTACCTGACCCGTGAGCAGCCCCTCGCCCCACGGGGTTGTTGTTGAAGTCTCCACGTCTCTGGGAGTATATCGGGGCTGGAAACAAGCGGGAACCAGCGCAATCGAGGCACGCACTTTGGGGATTGCCGGTCGCAACGGGTCGTGGGCGCGCAAGCCTGGGAAGGCGCTTGTGGTCGCGGCTCTGTGCGCGTTCGCGGCGCTGTTCCATTCCGCCGCCGCGCTGGCGGAACTCGCCGCCACCGGGGTCCGGGTGGGGAACCATGGGGACCATACCAGTTTCGTCGTGGACCTGTCGGCGCGGGCCGCCTTCAAGGTGTTCACCCAGGCCGATCCCGACCGGGTGGTGATCGAGTTTCCCGAGATGCGGTGGTCGGCGCCCCCCCAGGCCCTCGATGGGGGCGGAGGGCTGGTGAAGGGCTACCGCTTCGGGTTCTTCTCTCCGGGGTCGTCCCGCCTCGTCCTCGACGTGTCGCGCCCGGTGGAGGTCCGCAAGGCGTTCGTGCTCCCGCCGGAGGGAGCCTCGGGCTGGCGCCTCGTCGTCAATCTGGTCGACGCCGATACCGTTTCCAGCCCCCCCCGGACCGCGCCGTCCCGGACCGCGACGGAGGTCGTTCCGGAACCCAAGCTGCCCTTTCCCCCCCCCCGGACCGCGGCCGTCCCGCCTCGGCCCAAGCCTCAACCTCAGCCCCAGGCCCAGGCCCAGCCCCAGGCCACCCCGCCATCGCAGCCCGCGCCGTCGGTGTCTTCCAAGATGCCCCCGAAGGAGATCACCAAGGAGGGCGACGGCCCGCGTCATGCCCGGGTGGTTGCCGTCGACCCCGGTCACGGGGGCGAGGACCCGGGGGCGACCAGCGTCGCCGGGGTGTTCGAAAAGCACATCACCCTCGCCGTGGCGCTGCTGCTGCGGGACAAGCTGGAGGGCGAGGGGCGCTACAAGGTCGTCCTGACCCGTGACCGCGACGTGTTCATCAGTCTGCGCGACCGGGTCGCGGCGGCGCGGGCGGCGGGGGCGGAGCTGTTCATTTCCCTGCACGCGGACGCCATTGCCAGACGCGATATCCGTGGACTGTCGGTATACACCCTGTCGGAGAAATCCTCGGACAAGGAGGCGGCGGCCCTGGCCGAACGGGAAAACAAGGTCGATCTCATCGCGGGCGTCGATCTTTCCCACGAATCGCCCGAGGTCACCAACATCCTGATCAATCTGGCCCAGCGCGAGACCATGAACCTGTCGGCCCGTCTGTCCGCCGTCATCATCCGCGAGTTGCGGCGCGAGGTGACGTTGTTGCCCAAGACCCACCGGTTCGCCGGGTTCGCGGTCCTGAAGGCGCCCGACATTCCATCCGTCCTGGTCGAAATGGGCTATCTCTCGAACGAGAGCGAGGAGCTTCTGCTGCGTACGCCGGAATACCGCAACAAGCTGACCGGGGCCGTGGCGCGGGCCGTGGACAAGTTCTTCAAGCAGACGCCGAGGGGGGCGCGGCCGTAGCGTCCATGGGCAGGGTCCTGGTCACATTCCTGAGCGTTCTGTTCCTGGGCGTCGCGGTTTCCGGGGCGGTGATCCTGTACGTATTTTACGAGTTCGGGCGGGATCTGCCCGATTACCGGGCCCTGGCCGACTACGAACCCGCCGTCATGACCCGGATTTACGCCGGAGACGGCCGTCTCGTGGGCGAGTACGCGATCGAAAAGCGCGTGTTCGTGCCCCTGAACGCCATGCCCCACCGGGTCGTCGACGCGTTCCTGTCCGCGGAGGACAAGGGCTTTTTCCAACACGGCGGCGTGGACTTCATGGGCGTGGCGCGGGCGCTGGTGATGAATCTGCGCCACTACGGCAGCGACCGGAGACCGGTGGGTGCGTCCACCATCACCCAGCAGGTGGCGAAGAATTTTCTTCTCACCAACGAAGTCTCATACAAGAGAAAGATCAAGGAAGTTATTCTCGCCTTCCGGATCGAGAGGAGTTTCACGAAGGAACACATCCTGGAACTCTATCTGAACGAGATTTACCTGGGGTTCGGCTCCTATGGGGTAACGGCGGCGGCGATGAATTATTTCAACCGCTCCCTGGACGAGTTGACCATCGCCGAGGCCGCTTTCCTTGCCGCTCTTCCGAAGGCTCCGAACAATTACAACCCGATCCGTTCTCCCGATGCCGCCAGGGAGCGCCGGGATTGGGTCGTCGGCCGCATGCTGGAGGATGGAGACATCACCCAGATGGAGGCCGAGGCGGCCCTCGCCGAGCCTCTGGTCGTCCGCGACCGGTCCGCCACCGAATTCGTCAAGGGCGGGGAGCATTTCGTCGAGGACGTCCGCCGCGAACTTCTGCAACGCTATGGAGAAACCGCCCTGTACAAAGGCGGGCTACAGGTCCGGACCACCCTTGATCCGGAATTGCAGCACCTTGCGACGGCCAGCCTGCGCGCCGGCCTCGTCGAGTACGACCGCCGCCACGGTTGGCGGGGGGCCTTTACCCGCATCCTGACCGGCAGCGGCTGGGCGGAGCGCCTTGCGGACGTTCCCCGGCCGCCGGGTCTTCTTGAGACGTGGGAAATGGCCGTCGTCCTTGCGGTGGACGCGAAGCAGGCCGACATCGGCCTGATCGGCGCGCGGGCCGGCAAAATCCCCCTCTCGGAACTGACCTGGGCGCGGGAGTGGCGGGAGGAGCAGGGGTTGGGCCCGCCGGTCCGTTCCCCCTCCGACG
>JADGDA010000288.1 GCA_015228695.1 Alphaproteobacteria bacterium | reverse complement strand
CCGTTACCAGATAAACGCGGGAATCGCGGCGGCGGGGCCGAGACCGAACCGCCGGGCCAGGGCCGCGACGGCGACCGGGGACGCGGGCTCCCCGTAGGCGACGCCCAGTTCCTCGGCGTGAATGCCGCCGGTCACGAGAACCGAATCGATCCCGGCGGCCGTGGCTCCGGCGATGTCGGTTTCCATCGCGTCCCCCACCGTCAGCACCCGGCGGCGGTCGGGAGCGTTCAGCATTTCCAGGCACAGATCGTAGACCGCCGGGTCGGGCTTGCCCCGCTGGCTGACCCGGCCGCCCAGGGCGATATAGCGGTCCGCCAGCGCCCCGGCGCACACCAGCCGTTTCCCCTCGCGGATCACCACCCGGTCGGGGTTGGCGCACACCATCGGCAGAGAACGGGCGGCGCAGGCCTGGAGAATGTGCTCGTAATCGTCCACCGTCTCCGAGAATTCGCGGGGACCGGTGTTGACGATGAACGAAGCCGCATTGACCTCCGCGACCAGGGTGACCCGCACGTCGTCGAAAATGCTGCGGTCCCGCTCGGGCCCCAGGTGATAGCACAGCGGACCGAGCGCGGCGTAGAAGGGGTCGCGGCGGAGCCTCAGTTCCCGGTTGACCGCCTCGCCCGAGGACAGGATATCCCCATAGAGGCGGCGCGGGATACCCATGGCCTCCATGCCTTGCACCAGGGCATGGCCGCGACGCGGGGCGTTGGACAGCAGCACCGTCGGCTTGCCGGTCCCGCGCAGCCGTTCCAGGGTGGCGACCGCATGGGGATAGGCCCGGGACCCGTCGTGGATCACGCCCCACAGGTCGAGGATGAAGGCGTCGTAGCGCTCCGCGAGGGGGGCGAAACCGGGAAGCATTTCGGTGGTCATGGGGACTCCCGGCGATGATCGCAGCCGACGGCTTCGGCCAGCGAGGAAAACCCGTCGGCGCGGAGCAGCCGCGCGAGGTCGGCTTTGATCCGGGCGACAAGGCCCGGCCCCTCGTAGACGAGGGCGGTGTAAAGCTGCACCAGGGATGCTCCGGCGCGAATCCGGGCATAGGCGTCGGCGCCGGAGGCGATCCCCCCGACCCCGATCAGCGGCAGTCTTCCCTGCGTCAACGCATACATGTCGCGGAGAACCTCCATGGACAGGGCCTTGAGCGGCTCTCCGCTCAGCCCGCCCGCCTCGTCCCGGTGGGGCGAACGCAGACCCTCCGGGCGCCCGATGGTGGTGTTGCTCACGATCAGACCGTCCAAGCCCTCGTCCAGGGCGACGCGGGCGATGTCCTCCCGGTCCTCGGGGGTCAGGTCCGGAGCGATTTTCAGGAGCAGCGGCGGAGCACCGGCGGGAACCGCCGCGTTCAGGGCCGCGCGCACCCGCCGCGCCAGCGCGGTCAGAAGGGCGGGGTCCTGGAGCGCGCGCAGGCCCGGCGTGTTGGGGGAGGAGACGTTGATCACCACGTATCCGGCCAGGGGAGCGAGCAGGGCCACGCCTTTCTCATAGTCCGTGGCCGCGTCCTGGGTTTCCTTGTTCTTGCCGAGGTTGACGCCGACGATTCCGCCCGTCCGGCGTTGACGCAGACGGGACGCCACGGCCGTCATGCCGTCGTTGTTGAAGCCCATCCGATTGATCACCGCCCGGTCCTCGGGCAGGCGGAACAGACGCGGGCGGGGATTGCCGGGCTGCGGGCGGGGGGTCACCGACCCCACCTCGACGAAGCCGAATCCAAGCCGCAGCATCGCGTCGTGAACCTCAGCGTTCTTGTCGAATCCAGCGGCGAGTCCGACCGGATTGGGGAAAGGCAGCCCCCACGGATCGCTTGCGAGCACGGGGTCATCGGGCTTGGGCGCGAAGGGGACCGGCATCAGGGCCAGTTCCGCGACGCCGCTGCGCAAAGCCTGAATCGCCAACTGATGAGCCGTCTCGGGCTCGAACGTCCTGAGCAGGCGGCTTCCCAGCCGCCCCCGCAGATCCTCGAACATTCCCTCTCCCTCTTCAGCCGGGCGCGACGCCCCGGCACCCTAGCCCACGGCGCCCCCGATGGATAGACCCGACACATGCTCCAGCTGTTCTCTTTTGGAACGGCATGGATTGCGCGGGGGCTCCGGGTCGGGCACTCTGCGCGGCGGGTTTCCCATTCATTTCCTCGTCGTGTTCCCGTGGTGGGTCGATGGCACATCTGGCGATAGAAGCGGTGTATTGGTGCGGCGTGCTCATCGGGTTGTGGGCCGCCCTGCGCGCGAGGCGGATCGATGTCGGCCGGAACGGTGCCTTTCTCCTCGGGGTTCTGTTCGTTCTGGCGTCCACCTACGAATTTTGGATTCTCGGGAGCCGCTCGTATCTCAATTTCGATATCGAGCTTGATTATTCCCTGTCCGGGCGTCTGGCGCTTCCGGCGCGGCACGGGGAGACGCAGTTCGTCCATGGATTTTCCGGGGGCGTGGACGCGGACGCCGTCGCGGCGTTCACCGGGGCCTATTTCTCCCTCAATACCTTCCTTCTCGACGCATTGCCGGTGGGGCTGGCGGCCTTCGTCCACAAGATGCTGGTCATCGGCGGCGCGTTTTTCGGCATGTACCGGCTGGCGCGGGGGATTCCGCGCATGGAACGGAACCTGGCCTTCGCGGCGGCGGCCCTTTACGCCTCCCATGGCCTGCTGGCGAAGACCACCTGGAACTATGGCCCCGGTTACGCCCTCATTCCCCTGCTGTGCCACGTCGTCGTCGGGCGTCTCGACAGCCGTTTCTATTGGCCGGGCGTCGCCCTGGCGGCGGTTTTGTACGCCGCCGGAAGCGATCCCTTCCACGACTTCCTGGCGCTTCTGCCCGCCCTGGCGGCGGTTGCCCTGTTGCGGGGCTGGGGCGCGGTCCCGCGCATCGTTCCGTCCGCCCTTCTGGTGGTGGCGGCGGTCGTCCTGAACTGGCACGAGGGGCTGTACGCGAAGTTTCTCATGGGGCCGTTGACCGTTCGCGGGGCCCCCATGGCCCTGTCCGAGCAGGTGGATCTGACCGTCACGTTCTACACTCTCCTGGCCGCGCTGGGACTCGTCCTTTCCGTTTACGGGAGGAAGGCGGTGGCGGTCCGTTCCCTCGTTTCGTTCGCATTCGTCTCCTTCGGGTACGTGGGGCTGACCCATGCCGTCTACCATGTGGAGGCGCTGTCCCCGCTCAAATCGCTGACGTTCGGCTACATGAGCCAGGGCGAGGGGATCGTCTCGATGCTGATCCTCGGCGTGGGCGTCCGGGAATTCGCGGAAAGCGGCGGGGTCCGGTTGCTC
>JADGDA010000287.1 GCA_015228695.1 Alphaproteobacteria bacterium | reverse complement strand
CCACAGCTCACCTCTTACCTTGCACGATTTTCGACAATCACCGGCGCCGCATGATCATGCGGTCGGACGGCCTACCCTTCTTCCGCGTCTTCTTGCCCTTGGTCGGCACGCCCCACGGGGTCACGGGGTGACGGCCGCCCGACGTGCGTCCTTCGCCACCACCATGCGGATGATCGACCGGGTTCATGGCGACGCCGCGAACCGACGGGGTCACGCCCAGCCACCGCTTGCGCCCCGCCTTGCCCAACTTGACGTTCTGGTTGTCCGGGTTGGAGACGGCGCCGACCGTGCCCATGCACTCGCCCCGCACCACCCGAAGCTCCCCGGAACTGAGCCGAAGCTGCGCATAGCCCGCGTCCTTGCCGATCAACTGGGCGTAGCACCCGGCGGAGCGGGCCAACTGCCCCCCCTTCCCCGGCTTCATCTCCACGTTGTGGATGATGGTGCCCACCGGCATGTTGCGCAGGGGCATGGCGTTGCCCGGCTTGATGTCCACCCGCTCTCCGGACACCACGGCATCCCCGACCTTCAGCCGCTGGGGCGCCAGGATGTAGGAAAGCTCGTTGTCCGCATAGCGGATCAGGGCGATGAAGGCCGAACGGTTGGGATCGTACTCAAGCCGCTCCACCATCGCCGTGACGTCGCTCTTGCGGCGGCGGAAGTCCACGAGGCGGTAGCGCTGCTTGTGGCCGCCGCCCTGATGACGCACCGTGATGCGCCCGGTGTTGTTGCGCCCGCCCTTGCGGCTCTGCCCCTCGGTGAGGGATTTGACCGGCTTGCCCTTGAAAAGCTCGGACCGGTCGACGATCACCAGTTGGCGCAGGCCGGGAGTGGCCGGTTTGAATGTCTTGAGACCCATCGTCAGATACCCGTCGTCACATCAATCGAGTGCCCCTCGGCCAGGGTCACGATCGCCTTCTTGCGATCGATCTGCCGCCCCGGACGACCACGAAATCTTTTGTTCTTGCCCTTCAGGATCGAGGTGTTCACCGCCTTGACCTTGACGCCGAACAACTCCTCGACCGCCGCCTTCACCTCGGGCTTGCTGGCGTCCAGCGGCACGCGGAAGGTGACCTGATTGTGCTCGGAGCCCATGGTCGCCTTCTCGGTGATGACCGGGTGGCGGATCACGTCGTAGAGACGCTCCTTGCTCGGTTTGACCGCGCCCTTGTTCATTTCAGACGCTCCTCAAGATGACGCACGGCGTCCCTGCTTAAGACCAGCGTGTCGCGGCGCAGGATGTCGTAAACATTCACGCCCTGCTGCGGCAGGACGTCGATGTTGACGATGTTGCGCGCCGCCCGCGCGAAATTCTCCTCGACCGAGGAACCGCCGATGATCAACGCCGAGGTCCACCCCAGCGTCTTGAACCGGGCCACCAAGTCCTTCGTCTTCCCCGACGGGCTGGCGACCGCATCGAGGACCACCAGCTTCCCGTCTTTGGCCTTGGCGGAGAGGGCAGTCATGAGCGCCAGACGGCGGACCTTCTTGTTCAGGTCGTGGGCGTGGGAACGGACCACCGGCCCGAAGATCACCGCGCCGCCCCGGAACTGGGCCGACCGCAACGAGCCCTGACGGGCGCGTCCGCCGCCTTTCTGATTGAAGGGCTTCTTGGTGGTGCCGCTGATCTCGCTGATCCCCTTGGTCTTATGGTTTCCGCTCCGCCGCTTGGCAAGCTGATAGTTGACCATGCGGTGCAGAATATCCGGACGGACCTCGCGACCGAACACGTCGTCGGACAGGTCGATGGAATCGACCTTCTGATTGTCCAGGTTGATGATATCGATCTTCATCGTCCGTAATCCCTTCTACTCGGCGGCGTCGGACGCGGGCGCGGACCTCAGTCCGGCGGGCTGCGGCACGCCATCGGGCAGCTTTCGCTTGACCGCGTCGCGCACCAGAACCCATCCCCCGGCCGAACCGGGAACGGCGCCACGGACGAGCACCAGCCCGCGCGCGACGTCGGTGCCAACCACTTCGAGGCTCTGGACCGTCACTTGGCGCGCGCCCATGTGGCCGGCCATTTTCTTGCCCTTGAAGGTGCGTCCGGGGTCCTGACGGTTGCCCGTCGACCCGTGGGAGCGGTGGGAAACCGACACGCCGTGGCTCGCTTCGAGGCCGCGGAAATTGTGCCGCTTCATACCGCCGGCAAATCCCTTGCCGATCGACGTGCCGGTCACGTCCACATACTGGCCGGCGACGAAATGATCGACCGTCAGTTCCGCGCCCGGCTCCAGCAGGCAATCCGGGCTGACACGGAACTCGACCACCTTGCGCTTGGGTTCCACCTTCGACTTGGCGAAATGGCCGCGCTCGGCCTTGGTCGTGTTCTTGACCTTGGCCGCCCCGGAACCGAGTTGAACGGCGGTGTAGCCGTCGACTCCCTCGGTGCGGGCTGCCACGACCTGACAGGCGTCCACCTTCAGGACGGTCACGGGCACATGAACGCCGTCCTCCTGGAACAGGCGGGTCATGCCGACCTTTTGGGCTATGAGACCGGAACGCATGGCTTCAGTTCCTCAGAGCTTGATCTCGACGTCCACGCCGGCGGCGAGGTCGAGCTTCATCAGGGCATCCACCGTCTGCGGAGTCGGGTCGACGATATCGAGCAGACGCTTATGGGTGCGGATTTCGAACTGTTCCCGCGACTTCTTGTCGATGTGCGGCGAACGGTTCACGCAAAACTTCTCGATCCGCGTCGGCAGGGGGATCGGTCCCCGCACCTGAGCGCCGGTCCGCTTCGCGGTGCTGACGATCTCGCGCGTGGACTGATCCAGCACGCGGTGATCGAACGCCTTGAGGCGGATGCGTATGTTTTGGCTTTCCATCATTCCTGCCTGTATTGCGCCGAAACGGCCCGGCGGCTTCAACCCATTTCAGATCAACGTCTCATACCGCCGAGCCGATAATAAATCGACTCGTCGTATCTCCCTCGCCGGGCGCGGCCCTCCGGCCGCTTGGCCGCGGCCTCAATGGCCGCTCGATACCGGCGCGCACGCGCACCGGTCTCACTGAACGACCTTGGCGACGACGCCGGCGCCGACGGTCCGGCCACCCTCGCGGATGGCGAAACGCAGCCCCTCGTCCATGGCGATCGGAGCGATCAGCTCCACCTCCATGCTCACGTTGTCGCCCGGCATCACCATCTCGACGCCGTCGGGCAGCTTGATGGTGCCGGTGACGTCCGTCGTGCGGAAATAGAACTGCGGGCGGTAGTTGGAGAAGAACGGCGTATGACGGCCGCCTTCGTCCTTGGTCAGAATGTAGG
>JADGDA010000286.1 GCA_015228695.1 Alphaproteobacteria bacterium | reverse complement strand
CGATGGCGGCGTCGAGGTGGGTGCGCTCGCGCATGATCTTCTGCGCACGGGCCGCGTCGTTCCACAGGTCGGGGGATTCGGAAATGGCGTTGAGTTCGTCAAGGCGGGCCGTGGCGCGATCCCAGTCAAAGATGCCTCCTCAGCAGCGCCATCGACTGCTTGACTTCATCGGCCAGGGCCTGGGTCTCGGCGCGCATGGGGCTCGCTCCAACGGTGAGGGAGAGCGACACTAATACGGACCGGCACGGAAAAACAAGCGTCGTCGCCATGCGGATGAAGGCAATCGGGGGGCGGTCTTGTTGACACCACTCCCGCTCATGAAGGGCTGGCGGGAGGTTGTTTTTTTCCGGTGCCGGAGCCGACGGTTTCGGTGATTTCCAGCGCCACGTCGGCTCCGCCCGCCTCGGGGTCGAAGGCGCGGCGGACGGCGAGGGCCATCTTGGGCAACAGGTCGATGTCCGTCGGATCGGGCGACTTGGCCGTGTCGCGGAGACGGGTGGCCAGTCCCACCAGGGAGTTCGCGAGTTCTCCCACATGGGCGAACCGGGTCCCCTTCAGGCGCCGCCCCAGGTCCTCGGCGACATGGAGCAGGCGGTTCAGATTGCCGGTCAACTCCGCGCTGCCGCCTTTCCTAAGGACGGGCTCGATGCGTTCGACCAGCCAGGATATCTGCGCCGAATGGCGTTCCATCTTGTGCTCGTTGATCTGATCGGAGGCCTTGTCGACCAGCACTTGCAGCCGCGCGGAGTCCATGTTCCCGAAGACCTTGCAGTTCAGGGGGTTGGGCACGTCGATCAACGGCGCCGGGGCCCCCTCCCCCGGACGGGCCTCCTTGCGGCGGTCGGGGCCGATGTAGTCGTGGGTGACCACGAACGGCTTGCGCGCCTTCGCCAGGGCCTCGATCCTCTGCATGAGCTGTCTGGGGGACAGGGGCTTGACGAGCAGGTCGTCGGCTCCGCTGCTGAAGACCCGCTGGACCGCCTCCACCGTGGGCGATTCCATGGTCACGATGATGAGGAGAAAGGGATTGTTGCCCACCTCGCGGTGGCGGATCTTGCTGAACAGGATGAACGGGTCTCCCCCCAGGAGATTCACGTCACAGACGATCAGATCCACGGCATTGGAACTCACGGCTTCCGACAGCGGGGCGAAGCTGCCGGCGTCGATGATGTTCCGGAACCCCTGGGAAGCGAGCGCGCCCCTGGCCGCCGAGCGGACCTGCACATTGGACTCGCCCAAAACGACCCGGACATTCTCGAAACGCAACAAAGATCCCGCCATCCGCTCCCCGCGCCTCCGGCTCCTTTTCGGGTGAGTCTAGCCCCGCCTTCGTACCGATGGTACTACTAATCACGCAAGATGATCCGGCACAGGCGGAAACGATGAGCAAAACCACCCCCCGGGTGACGCCGGAAGACGCGGCGCGGCTCCATGCGTGGGCGCCCCGCACCTGGCAGCGGATGCTGTCCGGCCGCAGGCTCAACCTTGTCGATCCCTCGCCCCTGGACATCGAAATCTCCGATATTGCCCTCGGGCTGTCGCGCAACACCCGCTGGAACGGCCAGACTATCGGCGACCATGGCTGGAGCGTGGCCCAGCATTCCGACTTCGTGGTGGACATCGTGCGCCGGATGAAGCCCCGGGCTCCGGCGTGGCTGCTGATGGCGGCGAAGCTGCACGACGCCTCCGAGTACGTCACCCACGACCTGATCACCCCGCTGAAACATGTGGTCGGCGACGTGTTCAAGGAGGTGGAGGACCGGATTCAGTGCGCGGTCCACCTCCGCTTCGGCCTGCCGCAGAGGGTGGACGCGGAGACCAAGGCGCTGATCAAACGCGCCGATCTGGCCGCCGCCGCCACCGAGGCCGTGCAGTTGGCCGGCTTCACCCCGGAGGAGGTGACGACGGTCCTGGGATTCCGCGAAAAGCCGCAGGAGGTGACCCTGCGCCCCCTGTCGTCGCGTGAGGCCGAGCGGCAGTTCCTGGACGGATTCGACTATCTGGCCAAGAAGATGCTGATCGAGGGCAAATGATGCCGGCGAGGGAAATACGGCGAGCCGATTTATCGGCTCGCCGGTATGAGGGACTCAGGCGCCGTGCGCGGTCCCGACCGCGTCGCGCAGCGCGGCAACGATCCGGAGATAGAGGTCGCGCTTGAAGGGAACGACGAGGCCGGGCAATCGATCCACCTCTGCCCACTTCCAGGCGGAGAACTCCGGGTGAGGTCCGTCGATGCGGACATCGGCGTCGGTCCCGTCGAAGCGCATGACGAACCATTTCTGCCGCTGCCCCCGATAGCGCCCGCCCCAGACCTTGCCCACGAGGGCCGGCGGCAGGTCATACGTCAGCCACTCCTCCGTCCCGGCGACGATCGCGGCGCGGGTCACCCCGGTTTCCTCGCGCAATTCGCGCACGGCCGCCTCCTCCGGGGTTTCCCCGTCGTCAATCCCCCCCTGGGGCAATTGCCAAGCGGGCTCCGGCGTGTCGATGCGCCGTCCGACGAACACCAGCCCGTCGCGATTGACGAGCAGAACGCCGACACCATGACGATAGGGCAGGCTTCCCATGACAAGGACCTCATTTATCGGGAGCGGCGGTAATGGCCACGGCCGAGACCGGGGCCAGCTCGACCCCCTTGGCCTGGAGCGTCCCGACCCATGCGATCAACCGGCCGAGAGTGACCGGATAGGGCGACGCCAGCCCCACCGCCCGCCCCTTGCCCAGGGCGGCCGCGACGAGGGTGGCGAGGCGGGCATCGATCGAAGCGGCGAAGGGACGCTCGTCAAGGGTCAGGTCGACCACCGAATAGGTCAGACTGGAGGGGGCGCCGCCCGCGAAAACGCCTTCACCAGGGGCCGAGCCGTTGTCCAGGTACAACAGACCCCGCCGCCGGAGGGACAGCAGAATCGGTAAAATCTGCGAGGGCGAGGACAGGAAGCGGTCCCCCATGGTGGCGAGCACGCCGACGTAGGCCCCGCCCTTGCCCAGAACCTTGTCCAGCCGGACCGCATTCTCCTGCGGCGAAACCAGCGTCGAAAGGCCCAGCGGACCCGGGTCCCGCAACGGATAGCCGCTGGGCTCCATGGGCAGTTCCAGAAGGGCTTCGTGCCCCGCCGCGCGCGCGCGCTCGATCCACGATTTCACGTTGGGAGAATAGGGACTGAAGGCCAGGGTGACGTCGGCGGGAAGACGCTCGATGGCCGCCTCGGTGCTCTCCCGGTCCAGTCCGAGGCCGGCGACGACGATGGAAACCCGAGGTTTGCTGACGTCCCCCTTGAAGGGCCA
>JADGDA010000285.1 GCA_015228695.1 Alphaproteobacteria bacterium | reverse complement strand
TACCCTTCCTCCTCCGCCGGAACACCGAGGAGTTCGAGGAACGCGCTCATTTCCTCGCTCACCCGTTCCTCTCTCCTGTCGTTGCCGGCCGGGGGCGGCGTTCCGTTCGCCGGCGGGGCCGGCGCCGGGGGATGGGCCGCGTTCGTGCCGGTCCATCTCCAGATCGTTTCCAGAAGCCGCTGGTGGTCGATCGGTTTGGAGACCGCGTCGTTCATCCCCGCCGCGAGATAGCTTTGAACATGGTCGAGCATCATGTCGGCCGACAGGGCGATGATCGGCACCCCGCCCTTGCCCGAGTTCATGCTCCGGATTCGCCGGGTAGCCTCGACGCCGTCCATCTCCGGCATGCGCACGTCCATCACGATCACGTCGTAGTCCTTCGCCTCGACCGCCTTCACCGCCTCCAGCCCGTTGGGGACGATATGCACCGAGCCGAGGGAGCCCAGCATCGCCCCGATCAACATCTGGTTCACCCGGTTGTCCTCGGCGACGAGAATGCGCAAGGGGTGGGTCGGAGCCTGGACGGCGATCCTTTCCGGCCCGGCGTCCACCAATTCCGCGACGGTGCGGAGGCCTTGCCGGCACCGGATGGTGAACCAGAACGTGCTGCCTTCCCCGGGGCTGCTGATGACGCCGACCTCGCCGCCCATCAATTCGATCAGGTTCTTGCTGATGGCGAGGCCGAGACCGGTCCCGCCGAATTTACGCGCGGTCGAGCTTTCCCCCTGGGCGTAGCTGGCGAACAGCCGCCCCTGGACGTCGAGAGGAATCCCGATTCCGGTGTCGCGCACGTCGAACCGCAGGACAAGCACATCGTCGACGCGCTCCCCGATCCTCGCCTCGACGGAAATGGTCCCGTTTTCCGTGAACTTCACGGCGTTGCCGGCGAAATTGTAGAGAATTTGTTTCAGCCGGTGCCCGTCGCCGAGGATGACCGGCGGAATATCCGGGTCGACGGCGACGCGGATGACGTTGTGACGCTCGTCGGCCCGCTCGGCAAAGATCGTCGCGATGCTTTCCACCACGGGGCGGAACAGGAAATCGGCCTGCTCGATCTCCAGTTTCCCGGCCTCGATCTTGGAGATGTCGAGGATGTCGTTGAGCAGGTTGAGGAGGGTCTTCCCGGATTCCTTGAGGGTCATGAGCCGCTCCCTCTGTTCTGCCGTCAGAGGCGACGTCAACAACAGATCCGCCATGCCCAGAACACCGGTCATGGGGGTTCTGATTTCGTGACTCATGGTGGCGAGGAACTGGGATTTCGTATGGCTCGCCAGTTCGGCCCGCTCCTTCTGAAGCTGGGCTTCCTCGGCCAGACTGGCCAATTCCGCCGCCTGACGCTCCATCAGGTGCTGGGACGCCAGAGCTTCTTCCGCGTGGCGCTGGATCTGCTCCACCATCAGACAATGCTGGGTGACGTCCGAACCGACGCCGCGATACCCCTGGAACACGCCGCGGCGGAAACGGGGCCTGCCGCTGAGGCGAACGTACCTCAACGCCCCATCCGGCCTCATGATCCCGAACTGTAGATTCCGGAAGGGGCGCTGGTTCCGCAGGTCGTCGGCGTGGACCGCGATGTCCAGTTCCGGGGTGGCCGCCTCCATGAGGTCCTGGTGGGTTTTGCCGATCAGGTCGGCCACGTCCAGCCCGGTGGCCTCGAAGAGATTTCCGTGGATGGCGGTCAGACAGAGGTCCTCCCCCATCTCCCAGAACCAGTCGGAACCGATCTCGGCGTAGTCCTGAAACCGCTCCTCGCTCTCCCGGATGGCGTTCTCCGACCGTTTCCGGTCGATGGCGAATCGGATCACCCGCTTGATGAGTTCGGGCTCGACCGTTCCCTTGGTCAGGTAGTCCTGGCACCCCTCCCGCAGGGCCTGCGAGGCGACGGCGTCATCGTCGAGCCCGGTCAGAACGACGATCGCGGTTTCCGGAGCGGCGTCCAGAATCGCGCGGGTCGTGGCGAACCCCCTCGAATCGGGAAGGGACAGGTCGAGAAGCACGACGTCGAAACTCTCGGCGGCAAGCGCGGCGATCGCCTCCGCGAGACGATCCACCCGCGTCGCCCGGTGCCGGGGCCGGCGGATCGCCCTGAGGGCGACGAGGGCGAGTTCCGCGTCTCCGGGTTCGTCCTCGACCAGAAGGACGTGAACATCGTGCGCTTGCGGACCCGCCGCGGGCATCACGCCTCCCTGCGTTCGGGCCCGTGGTAGAGAGGCGTCCGGGTCCGGCGCCGGTTGGGTCCGAAAAAGCTGTTCGTGCGCACGAAGGGGCGGGGCGCCAGCAGGGCGCGGGCAACGCGGGTCAACATCGTCGCCGGAACCAGGGGCTTGGCGATGAAATCGTTGGCTCCCGCGTCGATGGCTTTGCGGATGGTCTTCGCGTCGTTATAGGCCGTGACCAGAACGATGGGCAGAAAGGGATCGAGGGTTCCCTTTTTCTCCGCGCGCACGGTCTTGGTGAAGTCGATTCCGTCGATCCCGTCCATGACGATGTCCACCAGGGCGACGTCGGCGTAAAACACCTTCAACTCGGCCAGGGCGGAGGCGCCGTCGGTCACGATTCGCGTGTTGCGCACGCCAGCGCTGCGGAGGATCGCCTGCATCAGAACCCCGACATACCGATTGTCCTCGACCAGAAGGACGCTCAGATTTTTCCAATCTAGATTCGCCATTCCAACTCCTCGTTCAGGGCGTCGGCCTCGATTCCATCGAGATCGACCAGGGGCGCCTCGCCGATGGCCGCCACCCTGGGGGCGTTGGCACGAAAAACGGGCTTCAGCTTCATGTCCTCGTCGAGAATATGACGGGTCAGCCAATCGCGCAAAAAGGCCTGGAGTTCCCCGAGATCGACCGCATCCGGGTCGCTCTCGAACCGGCCGCACGCGGCCATGACGCCCGCCCGCAGCCCGTCATGGAGTTCCTTGTGGGACGCCAAGCCGGGATAGCCGCAGGCCGCCATGACCCGCTCCTCCCGGGCGAAGTGGTAGTCGGTGTAGGCGGCGAGGCTCAACAGAACGCTGCCGACCACCGAGGCCTCCTCGTTGCCCTCGATCGCACCGTCCAGTTGCTCCATCAGCGCGAACAGCAGCCGGTGATCCGCGTCGATGGACTCGACGCCAACGCTCAGAGCCTGACTCCACCCCATCATCACCGCCCGCATACTCCCACGCCCCACGCCCCCCGGTCACAGGTCCGGAACGAACGGATCATCATTGCTGCCAAGGAAGCGCTGCGCCCGCATCTGGGGAGACGCCCGCCTCCGGATCGGGACCACGCGCCCGGCGCCAGACCGTCCCT
>JADGDA010000284.1 GCA_015228695.1 Alphaproteobacteria bacterium | reverse complement strand
GATGTCGAGGAAAACAACATCGGGAGAGGTTTGTTTGAACTTTTCAATGCCGTCGGCACCGTTCTCGGCCTCGGTAATCTCCGCAAAACCAATCCGTTGGAGGATATCCATTATATACATGCGCGCTATCTCTGAATCGTCCACAACAAGGGCGGAAAGAGCCATGAATACCCCCATGTATACATTGCGGTCATTGGCCGCAACCAAAAAAGGAACGCAAACACACTCATGACCGGGGCAACCGGCGATAAACCATGCTGTCCCCGTCCCATTCCGTCTGGAAATGTTCGGGAAGGGCGAGGCGGTCGGTGGCACCGAGGACGAGGACGCCGTTCTCCTGAAGGGTGTTGCTGAAAGCCGTTTGCGCGGCGTTCTGTGCTTCCACCGAGAGGTATATGAAGACATTGCGGCAAAGAACAAGCTGAAAGTTGGCCTCCGGAGGCTGTTCCGCGAACGCCAGGTTGAGTTGCTGGAAGCGCGTGAAGGATTTGAGCCATGGGCGGACCCGGCGGCGCGCCTGGCCGCCCGCCTCGTCCACGAAAACGTCCTCGAACCAACGCTCATAGGGGCTCGGCAGACTGCGGAAGGCCGACATTTCTCCGGTGAGATAAAGTCCCTGGCGCGCGATTTCGACCATGTGCCGGGAAATGTCCGTCCCGACCACTTCAACGCGCCAACCCCGCGCCGGAGAGATGCCCGTTTCCGGGGTGCCGGTGGCCTCGCCCATCTCCAGCAGGGTTTCCATCAACAGGATGGCCACCGTGTAGGCTTCCTCGCCCGAGGCGCAGCCCGCCGACCACACCCTGAGGCGGCGGTCTTTTGCGGCGGCGGCCGCGACCAGATGCGGCAGCACGCTTCTGCGCAACATTTCGAATTGTGCGCCGTCGCGGAAGAAAAAGGTTTCGTGGACGGTCAGGTTCTCGATCACCGCCAGCCATTCGGGGTGATTGTGGGGAAGCCGTTCCAGTTCGCTCACCCAGTCGAGCAACCGGCCGGGCGGCAGTTTACCGAAGATGCGCAGGAGCTTTGCCTCGGTCTGCGCCGTCATCTTGATGCCGGTCCGCTGACACAGGCCCAGGCCGAGGCGATGAACGGCATGTGTCTTGGCCGCGTGGTCGTGCCCGCGCTGGCGGTCATGAAAATGGTGAGGGTGGGGGCGCAGGGGGTGGGGACGGCGGTCGTTCATGGCGTCAACTGTAGGTCCAGACGTTTTCCCATACGGGGGGCGGGTTGGCGATCAACTGGCGGCAACGCATCACCATCAATTTGCTTGCCGGGTCCTTGTCGTTGATGCGCAGGCATCCCTGGAAGCCCTTCATGCCGCTTTCCCAGTCACCCGCAATATAGGCATCCAGCGATTCACGATACATTCCGAACAGATCGTCCGTGCTGGCGGGAAGCTCATCCTTGCGGTGCTCCACAATTTCATGGATTTCCGTGGACTCTCCCTGACCACGCACACGAATGACGTCAAGACGGCGGCTCCGGAAAGGACGGGATAAGGCCTTAAACGTATTTCCGCAGACGATGATATCGCATCCATAGTATTTCGTGAGGCTTTCCAGGCGGGACGACAGATTGACCGGGCTGCCGATGACGGTGAAGTCCTGTCTTCTGCTCGATCCAATGCTTCCCGTGATGACGATCCCGGTCGCGATGCCGATTCCGATCCGGATGGGCTTCTCGCGCCGCTGGTTCAACAGACGCAGGACCTGAAACATGTCGACGGCGGTGGTCACCGCGTTCTCGGGGTCGTTTCCGGCGCTGACGGGGGCTCCGAACAGGGCCATCAGCGCATCGCCGATGTACTTGTCGATCATGCCGCCGCGGTTGCTGACGACGTCCTCCATGTACGAGAAATATTCGTTCAGCATCGACACCGTACCCAGCGCCCCCAGGGACTCCGTCAACGAGGTGAAGCCGCGAATGTCCGAGAACAGGACGCTCACCTCCTGCTGCGTCCCGTCGGCCATCTGTCCGTTGCCGCTGATAAGGCTGTCGGCCACGGTATTGCTGAGGTGACGGGACAGGGTCCGGCGCACGTTCTGTTCGTTGGTGACGTCCTCCAGCACCATCATGTACCCGAGAAGGGTTTCCGTTTTGGTGACGAGGGGCGCCACGGTGATGTTGACCGAACTCCATTCCCCTTCGTTCACTTCGATCTCGGCGACCGGCAGCGTCTTTTCCTCGCCGCTTTGGGCCACCTCGTCGATCATCTCGACCAGCCAGCCGTTCAGGGTTCCCTCGAAAAAGGCGGCGAGCGGCCGACCGATCAGGTCGGCGGGCTCGGCCCCGAAAATATTCAAAGCCGCCGCGTTGACGAAACTGACCTTTCCCGAGGTGTCCACCGTCAGCACGCCGTTCGACAGCGAGCGCAGAATGGTTTCGTTGTAGGTCGTCACCTCGGCCATGCGGTGGAACATGCGCTCGTGCTCCAGGGCGACACCGATCTGCTGGGCCAGAACCTTGAGCCGCCGTTCGTCGGCGCGGGTGAACTCGCCCGAACGCTTGTTGATCACGGTCAACACGCCGACGCGCCCCCTCTCGCTCGCGTTCACGGGCACGCACAACATGGCGCGGGTGCGATACCCGGTGAGACGATCCGCCGCCGGCTCGAAACGGATATCGGCGTGGGCGTCATTGCAGACGATGGCTTCCCCGGTCATGAACACCGCTCCCGCCAGTCCCCGCGACACGGGCAGGCGGATACGCCCCGCCCCCAGGCCGACGGCCGCGCGGCTGTTGAGCGTCGCCGTCACCGGATCGTGGATCAGGATCGAGCCGCGATCGGCATCGACCATCTCGATCGCCATCTCCAGAATGCTGGTCAGCATGGCGTCAACCCGGATCTCGCCGTCGCCCCCGGCAACGACCACCTCCTCCTCCGGCCCGGCCTCTTCCGGTCCCGCTCCGATGACCCGGCGGGCATGGGCGCCGACCCAACGGCCGGTCCAGACGGCCAGGGACACATCCTCTCCGGTGAATCCCTCCGGCTTGCCGCTCAATTCGATCACGCCGTCACCTTCCGGCAACGGCGCATACAACCGGTCCCCCGCCATTACCGGCTGTCCGGACGACAAGGCCGTGGCCGCCCCGGCCCCGAGAGGCGCGCAAGCCTCAAGGCTGCCGTCGGCCCGCAGGGTCAGAGCCTCTCCGTCTCCGCCCCCCATCAGATGAATGCGGCACGCCCCGGCCCCGAGAGCGCGGCACAGGGCCCCGCACAGCCCCTCAAGGCTCTCCGGGGGCAACAGATAGGCGCCATAGTCGCGCGTCAGGGCCATCACGCCGCCCCCAACGCGGACCAGATCGGCGG
>JADGDA010000283.1 GCA_015228695.1 Alphaproteobacteria bacterium | reverse complement strand
GCGCCTCATCCACGGAACCGTAGAGACTGCCGTCACCAAAAAAGCTGCGCTCCCCCTTAAGGTATCCCCTGATGAGCCTCTGGGCGGCGTCAAGAGCAGCATAGTCGACGCTTGTCCAAGTCACCTCGGCCACATGCTCCGGCGATTTCGCCGAACACGGCGGGTTCTTCGGGTCCGGCGGATCCTTCTGGTCCTTCGGGTCCACCGAACACGTCATTGCAACGCTCTCCTTCCCGTTCGTGGTGAGGAACGGCCTGCATACACTACCGGACTGCCCGGCCGGGCAGTAGGGGCGCAGGCTTACCGACACACTCACCGCAACCGGCTTGACATCACTCTTGCCGGTCAGCGGCAGACTGGTGACGTCGAAGGCGGCGTCCAGCACCGGTTCGGGAAAGATGTTGCGGGTCAACTGGTAGATCTTTTGCCCGCCATCGGTCCGGATCGTCGTCGAGGCGGACGGCGCGCGGTCCAGTTGCTCGGGAGTGGCGCGAACTCCGGTCAGTCGGGAAAAAGCCGCCCCCGGATGGCAACTATGCTCCAGAATGACGCTGTACAGATTGCGTTCGCGCCAGTCGCGCTGAGGCAATTCTTTATTACGGTCCTCGGTCACATACGGAGGCAGGGCATAGGCGTCCTTAGCCAAGGAAGCCATCGCGATCTGTCCGCCGGCCTGCGACAGGCGCGAGGCCAAGCGGGCGTCGCCGCCGGCCTTCTCTACGCCGTTAACGATCGAACCGGCAAGGGAGAGGCGTGGGCGGACAAAATTCTTTCTGATGCTCTTTCCGAGCGGATCGGAAAGAGTCTCCTTGAAACGTTGGTAACCGAGAATCTGTCCGGCCAGCTTCGGCAGAACCCCCTTGATCGACTCCTGCGCCTTGGGGTTGTTGCGAAAGGTCTGGACAAAAAACTCCTCGGGATTTTCGTTCTCGGTTTTCAGTTGTAGGGGAAGCATAAAATTGACGGCGTAAACGACTTCCCGCGACCTGTAGCCGTACAAGTAAAAAGATATAACCGTGAAGGCCTTGATATCAGTCAGCCCCCCCGCCAGACGCCTCTGGGTGAAAAATACATCGTCGAGATGGAAAAGGCCGAGAAACATCATTTCCGGGGGAAGCGTGCGCGACCCGGACGAACCCTTGGTAAGGCGGGCAATGTCCGCATCGCCGGACCCGCCGGAGATGGAGGCCACGACCTCGACCCCCGATACCCGATCGGGAACCCCGGCCCCCAGTATTTTTCCGGCGGCATCGCTGCCCTCGGCGATCAGGCTGCGGAGCAGGGTATAGATTTCCTGTTCCGCCCGGGTACCGTCCGGCGGCATGCGATCACCCAACCCTTGCAGACGCGTGTCGATGCAGCCCCTGTCGACGTCGTCCCGGGGACCCGCCTGGAATCCGGCGTACACCAGGACGCCGGCCAAGCCATCGGCGACGGCGGGCGCAGGCAACGCAACCGTAAGCACCGACAGCCCCCCGAAAAGACAAAGGGCAACAGCGGCAATCCTTTTCATGCTTCCTCCATCCGGCAAACCGCATCAATCCGTTCCGAGGCCAGTGCACAGAGTCTGACAGAAAACAGAACGTTTAAAATCAATGCGTTACTGTCCACTGAAACCGTCATGCGCGGGCTCGACCCGCGTATCCACGGGGCTCCGTCTGGCCCATCGCCAAGTGGAAGGACGTGGATGGCCGGAACACGTCCGGCCATGACGAAACTTTATAGCGCATTGATTCTAAAAGATTCATTTTTAGGTCAGCCTCTCGGACTCAATTCAAAAGGTACGCAATTTCCTTTGCTTGTCATGCTCAGGCTTGCCTCTGGCATCCATGTGCAGCCGAAATGCGTCAATTTTTACAACGCGTTGCGGCGACACCACCGGGTGGCCGGGTCAAGCCCGGCCCAGGGCTGTTCGGTTCTCTCCCCCGAGGTCGTCACCCCCGCGAAGGCGGGGGTCCATGGCCACGGAAAGGTTGGTGCCGGTTGCCCTGGATGCCCGCCTTCGCGGGCATGACGATGTTATTTCGGTGCCAATGTCCCGAGAACCGAACAGCCCTGGGAGGACGTGGATGGCCGGGACACGTCCGGCCATGACGATAACATGCTGAATCTACACATATTTCCCACTAACTGAACAGTATTGCGGTCAGCCTCTAAGAATGTGCGGGACTTGAGAGATGAGTGACGTCGCGGACGCGGCCGGGATTCTCGCGGCCACCCTTGAAGGATACCGCCCCCATGGCTTCTGCCTGTCATGGGAGCCGGCGCTGGTCTGGCTGCACGTCGTTTCCGACGCGGTCACCGCCGCCTCGTATTTCTCGATCCCCATCGCCCTCGCCTATTTCGCCTATCGCCGGAAAAACCTGCGCTTTCGTTGGGTCTTCGTGCTGTTCGGCATTTTCATCCTGGCCTGCGGCACGACCCACGCCATGGGAATCTGGACCTTGTGGAACCCGTCCTACTGGGCGGACGGAATCGCCAAGGCCGTCACCGCCGTAGCCTCGGTGGCGACGGCGATTCTCCTGTGGCCGCTCATCCCCCGCGCCCTGGCCCTGCCCACCCCCGCCGATCTGACCGAGACCAACGCCCGCCTGGAGGCGGAAATCGCCGAGCGGAAGGCGACCGAGGAGTCCCTGCGCCACGAGCGCGATTTCACCCGGACGGTGATCGAGGGGCTGCCGGGAATCTTCTACGTCATCACCGCCCAGGGCCGCATCGAGATGTGGAACAGCAACCTGGAGACGGTCACCGGCTACGACGCCGACGAGATCGCCCGCATGAGCCCGATGGACTTTTTCGAAAAGGAGGAAAAACCCCTGGTCGCGGAGAAGGTGACCAGCGTCTTCACCGGGGGGGTGAACGAGGTCGAGGCCTCGCTGGTCACCCGGAGCGGCAAGCACATCCCCTATTTCTTCACCGGACGGCGGCTGGGGGCGGACCATGGCGCCAAGTTGATCGGCGTCGGCATCGACATTTCCACCCGCCGGCACCTGGAGGCCGCGTTGCTGCGCTCCAACCAGGAACTGAAGCGGTTCGCCGACATCGCCGCCCACCACCTGATGGAACCCGCCCGCCGGCTGTCCATCTTCTCCCAGAGACTGCGGCCCTGCATCGTCGACCGCGTCGATGATCCGGACGCCCGGGCGTCCCTGGACTATATCGAGGAGCAGGCCAACCGGCTCCGGGTCATGCTGCGCGATATCCAGCTCTACCTCGTCGCGGATCACTCCCTGGGCGAGACCGGGACGGTGGACGCGCAGAAGATCGTGCACGCCGCCATCGAGCGGCTGGCCGAGCGCATCCTGAACGCGGGCGCGGTCGTGACCGTGGG
>JADGDA010000282.1 GCA_015228695.1 Alphaproteobacteria bacterium | reverse complement strand
GGCCTCTATTACATCACCATGGAGCGCGAGGGCGAGAAGGGCGAGGGGATGGCTTTCTCGGACGTGGCCGAGATTCAGCATGCCC
This sequence comes from Alphaproteobacteria bacterium, assembly GCA_015228695.1. GTDB lineage: Bacteria > Pseudomonadota > Alphaproteobacteria > Rhodospirillales > Rhodospirillaceae > JADGDA01. The sequence continues at coordinate 3,256 of JADGDA010000282.1, read as the reverse complement.
TGCATCACGGCACCGTCAGCCTGCACGCCAAGGTGCGCGCCCGTTACCGCACCATCGACGCGGAGGGCAAGCCGGTCATGTCGGTGGTGAACACCACCCCCGGGCGCATGCTGCTGTCCGAGGTGCTCCCCCGCAACATCAACGTGCCGTTCGCGCTGATCAACCGTCTGCTGACCAAGAAGGACGTCACCAACGTCATCGACGTGGTGTACCGTCATTGCGGTCAGAAGGAGACGGTCATCTTCTGCGACCGGATCATGAGCCTCGGCTACCAGCGCGCGGCGCGGGCCGGCATCTCGTTCGGCAAGGACGACTTGGTGATCCCGGCGTCCAAGGCGACCCTGGTCCACGAAGCCGAACAGCAGGTCAAGGAGTTCGAGCAGCAGTACCAGGACGGCCTGATCACCCAGGGCGAAAAGTACAACAAGGTGGTGGACTGCTGGTCGCGCTGCACCGACCACGTCGCCGACGAGATGATGAAGGAGATTCAAAAGGTCACGCCGGGGGTGCCGATCAACTCGGTTTACATGATGGCCCATTCCGGCGCCCGCGGCTCGGCGGCGCAGATGAAGCAGCTCGCCGGCATGCGCGGCCTGATGGCCAAGCCCTCGGGCGAGATCATCGAGACGCCGATCATCTCCAACTTCAAGGAAGGCCTGTCCGTGCTGGAGTACTTCAACTCCACCCACGGCGCCCGCAAGGGGCTGGCCGATACCGCGCTCAAGACCGCGAACTCGGGCTATCTCACCCGCCGTCTGGTGGACGTGGCCCAGGACGCCATCATCAGCGAGGACGACTGCGGCAGCGAGGAAGGTCTGACCATGATCTCGGTGGTCGAGGGGGGGACGGTGGTCTCCTCCATCGGCGAGCGGGTTCTCGGGCGGACGGCCCAGGAGGACGTGCTCCATCCGGTGAGCGGCGAGATCATCGTCGCCAGGGGCGAGTTGATCGACGAGCGCGACGTGGACGCCATCGAGCAGGTCGGAATCGAGCGGGTTCTCATCCGCTCCGTGCTGACCTGCAAGTCGAAGGTCGGCGTCTGCGCCAAGTGCTATGGCCGCGATCTGGCCCGTGGCACGACCGTCAACGCGGGCGAGGCGGTGGGCGTGATCGCGGCCCAGTCCATCGGCGAGCCCGGCACTCAGCTCACCATGCGCACCTTCCACATCGGCGGCGCCGCCCAGCGCGGCGCGGAGCAGTCGAGCGTCGAGGCGGCCTATGACGCCAAGGTGACGTTGGTCAACCGCAACGTCGTCACCACGCCCCAGGGCGCCCTCATGGTGATGTCGCGCAACTGCGAGATGATTCTCCACGACGCCAACGGCCGCGAGAAGGCGCGCCACCGTATCCCTTACGGCGCCAAGCTGCTGGCGGATCAGGGGCAGGATGTCGCGCGCGGGCAGAAACTGGCCGAGTGGGACCCGTACACCCTGCCGATCCTGACTGAAAAGCCGGGCGTCGTGCAGTTCGTGGATATGATCGAGGGCTTGTCGGTGCGCGAGGTCATGGACGAGGCCACGGGCATCTCGAACAAGGTGGTGGTGGACTGGAAGCAGCAGCCCCGTGGCTCGGAACTGAAGCCGCGCATCGTTCTTCTCGACGAAAAGGGCGAGATCATCCTGCAACCCAGCGGAGTCGAGGCGCGCTATTTCCTGTCGGTGGATGCCATTCTGTCGGTGGAAAACGGGCAGACCGTCCACGGCGGCGAGGTTCTCGCCCGTATCCCGCGCGAGAGCACCAAGACCCGCGACATCACCGGCGGTCTGCCCCGGGTGGCCGAGTTGTTCGAGGCCCGCAAGCCGAAGGACTATGCGATCATCTCCGAGATCGACGGGCGCGTCGAGTTCGGCAAGGACTACAAGTCGAAGCGCCGCATCCTGGTGCATCCGGACGACGGCGGCGCTCCGCGCGAGTACCTGATGCCCAAGGGCAAGCACATCACCGTCCAGGAAGGCGACTACGTGCGTCGCGGCGATCCTCTGATGGACGGCAACCCCGTGCCCCATGACATCCTGAGGGTTCTCGGGGTCGAAGCCCTGGCCAATTATCTGGTCAAGGAGATCCAGGACGTCTACCGACTCCAGGGCGTGAAGATCAACGACAAGCACATCGAGGTGATCGTCCGCCAGATGCTTCAGAAGCTGGAGATCACCGATCCCGGCGACACCACCTTCCTGGTCGGCGAACAGGTGGACCGCCACGAGTTCCGCGCCGAAAACGACAAGGCCGTCGCGGAAGGCGGACGCCCGTCGGAAGCGGTGCCGATTCTGCTCGGCATCACCAAGGCCTCGTTGCAGACCCACTCGTTCGTTTCAGCGGCGTCGTTCCAGGAAACGACCCGTGTCCTGACCGAGGCATCCGTTTCCGGCAAGCGGGACGATCTGGTGGGGCTGAAGGAGAACGTGATCGTGGGCCGTCTGATCCCGGCGGGGACCGGCGGCATGGTCAACCGACTCCGTGCCTTGGCGGCCATCCGGGATCGTGAACTGGTCGATGCGGAGGCGGCGCAGGCTCCTTCGCTTCCTCCGGCGGAGCCGACTCCGGGAGTGGCCGAATAGCGGGCCGGCTGGCCGGGAGTTCGGTTCGATATATTATTCTTTGCTTGACGTGGGAGAGGGGCATGCCTAGAGTGCGCCTCTCCAAAGGGGGGCCGGTGGTAGGGCTTTACGCCCTAGACGCGGCCCAGTCCTTATTTCGGAACCATACGACCCATGGTCGGAGCGAATCTTCTGGGGCATGCGCCGCCGATGGCGTTCAGGCTCAGTCCCAGTTGTGCGGTGTGTGAGTTAGGGAAAGCGACCGAATGCCGACGATCAACCAACTGATCCGCAATCCGCGCCAGGCGCCGGTGAAGCGTAACAAGGTTCCGGCCCTTGAGGCCTGCCCGCAAAAGCGGGGCGTGTGTACGCGCGTGTACACGACCACTCCGAAGAAGCCCAACTCGGCCCTTCGAAAGGTCGCCCGCGTCCGCCTCACCAACGGGTTCGAGGTGACCAGCTATATTCCCGGCGAGGGGCATAACCTCCAGGAGCACTCGGTGGTCATGCTGCGCGGTGGCCGCGTCAAGGACTTGCCGGGTGTCCGCTATCACATTATCCGCGGCACCCTCGATACCCAGGGCGTTAAGGATCGCCGTCAGCGCCGTTCCAAGTATGGCGCGAAGCGTCCGAAGTAGGCTCTAAGGTCCGAGGAAGGGGAGATATTCGTCATGTCACGTCGTCGTGCCGCCGTTAAGCGTGAATTCATCCCGGACGCC
>JADGDA010000281.1 GCA_015228695.1 Alphaproteobacteria bacterium | reverse complement strand
GACGATTTCCGAGGTCCGATACCTCCAGCCGGGCTTCAAGGCGTGGCGTCTTTTTCTCAACGATACGGCATAGGCGAATCGACCCGGCCGCCGGTACCAGGCGGGACCGGACATGAAGCGAAGTCTGAGGGCGTCGAGGCGTTTCACCCGCGGGTCGGCCGCGATTTGGATGCGGACGGGAGCTGGAATCTCCAAACCGAGCCACCGCCCGGCCAGCCCGATCGCTTCGAGCATCAGCGGCGCAAGGCCGAGTCGGCGGGCCTCCTCGATGGCCCGGTCCATCTCTTCCGCGTCTTCCAAGAGGTCGGCGAGATCCAGCAGCCAACGGAGGCGTTCCCACCCATGAAGCGCGCCGTGCACGCAAAGATAGACGGGCAGTTGGCCGCGCGACATGGCCGGGATCGCCGCTCCGCCGATCCCGACGCTGTCGCGCCCATCCCATAATTGGCCGAAGTCGATATGAAGAAGCCTGGGATTCTTGGTCAGCCGCCAGTGCAGTTCCACATAGACGCCCAATTCGGGGTGGCGGTACCCCATTTCCTTGGCCCAGAGGCGATAGGCGGCCCGGTGCCGGTCGGACATGAGCGAAGCCTTGCGCCGGTATCCGGCCGTGACCAGGACCTCGTCCACCTCCCACATCCGCTCCGCCGAGGCGATCAGGTCGATGTCTCCCGCGCCTCGGGTGGCGATGTCGTCATGGATTTGCCGGGACAGCGGGACCCCCTTCAGCACCATGACCTGGAGGCCGGCCGACTGGAACAGGGCATTGAGCCGCACCAATTCGGACGCAATGACCAGACAGCGGCGGCCATCGGCCACGATCCGGCGTCTCAGGGCCGCCACGACGTCTTCCGGAGGGGGCGGCCCTTCGAGCGATTGCAGCCCGGCAAGCAGCGACCGGGATACGTGGTTGACCCTGGCTCCGTCCAGGACCGTCCGCCAGTTGATCCCGCCGGAAGCCGCTCCGGCCGGCTTCCAGGCTTTCCTCGCGGGATCGCGGGCGGCCCTGACGGCCCCGATCAGCGTTTCGAACTCCAGGGGAGAATCAAAGCCGGCAAATCCAAAGTCGCCGGTTCCCCCGGCCGACAGGGAGCGGTAGACGTCAAGAACGTCCCGGCTTCTCCCTTGCCATGAAAACAGGCGCTCCACCTCGTTCCTGACGTGCGAGGGGACCGGTGCCCGCGCGCAATCGGCAAGGCAGCGCGCCAACGAGTCCACCTCACCCAGCGGGAAGGTGTACGGCCAGGAGACGGGCCGGGTGATGGCCGTGATCCCCGGAATGTCGCTGCATGCGATGGGAACTCCGGCGCAGAGGGCTTCCAGGACCACGGTCGGAAGCCCTTCGCGCTCCGAGGCGAGAACCATGGCGTCGCATCCTCCCATCAAGGATGCGGCACGGGCGTCGTCCTGCCAGCCGAGGAAATGGACCCTGGCCGCCAGACCGTGGCCCGCCGCGAGGGATTCCAGCCTTGGGCGGTCATCGCCCTGCCCGACGATGTGCAGTTCCGCCGCCCCCAACTCCGGACGCGCCAGGGCAAGAATCACGTCGTCGAGGCGCTTGACCCGGTCCACCCGGCCAACCGACAACAGGGCGGGAGAACCCGACAGCCGGACGGGCGGCGATGCCTCCATCCGTCTTGCCAGATGGTCCGCATCGATGCAGTTGGGGATGGTCGCGGTACGGCGCGGGCGGAACCCTCGGGCAAGAAGGTCGGCCTTCCAGCCGTCGTGCAGGATGATGACGCCGTCGGCCAGCGCCACGCTTCCCTGCTCGACGGCCCGGTCCCACACCCACTTTCCGGCCCTTCGCCAAGCCGGGCCGCCATCGTAATAGCAATGAGGCGTGAAGACCGACGGCTTGCGCAGGCCCCAGGCCATTCGGAGCGCAACGGCGGAGATGAGAGTCCGCGACCCGTGGGCGTGCACCACGTCGCAATCCCTGACCGCCCGGGCCAGTTCGGCCCAGCCCCCGGTCCGGACCGGATAATCGAGACTCTTTCCGCCGCCGGTAAAACGGGACACGAAGCATTCCACCTCGACCTCACCGCCGGAGGCCAGGGCACGGGCCAAGCCGTCGATGTGGCGGGCGACCCCGCTCGACTGGATTTCCAACTCGCAATGAACGTGCAGCACCCGGATCATTTCGGCTTTTCGGTTGCGGCGGCGGCGTTCGCCGCTGGGACGGTTTGCGCCGCGATGCCGCCCAGCAGTATCCAGAAATGCCCCATTCCCGAAAGCGTCAGAAGGTGGTCGGAACTGATAAGGCTCGTGGCGGCCCCCACGGCCAGGGCAAAACCGGCGAGGCAAATGTCTCCCGTTGCCCCCGGAAGCTCCCTGTTGCCCAACGCCCGGATCATGATCGCCGCGTAGAGCAGAAGAAACACCAGCCCGCCCGGAAGCCCGATCTGATAGATGATGGCGAACAGCGCGCCTTCTCCTCCGCCGGCGATCTCCAGACCGGCATCGGCCGCCACCGAGCCCGAGGCCCCCACTCCCGGCCCGAGGAACAGCACTTGGTCCAGATCACGGATATTGTCCATCAAGGCGTGCCAGTGGCCGATGGTGGAGCCGTCATCGAAGTTGACCGTGTAGGAATAGACGAACAGCAACGCTTCCGCCCCCACGGCAAACAAGGCCAGAAGCAGGCCGACGTTTCCCAGCTTCTTTCCCATTCCCCCGCGCGCGCCAAGCAAATAGAGGGCCAGCGCGATCCCGGTCATCACCATGGCCCCACGGGTTCCGCTTTGCCATACCCCCAGAAGTCCCAGCCCCAGAAGTCCCATGCTCGGGATCGGAAACCGCCCGCGCAGCAGGGCGAAGCCCACCAGACTGCCCACGGCCACGAAGCTGCCCTGAGCCAACGGCGCCGCGACCAGTCCGGCGGCCCGGCGGGCCTGCTCGTAGCCAAAGAAGTTGAACGGCAGGACGTAGTAGTCGTCAAATCCCACCAGGACTCCCTTGACCGCGTGCAGGTAGTGGCCGTACTGAAGACGTTCGGTCCAGAAATCGGTATTGACGATATCCCATGCTCCGAACACGGCTGACAGGGCGCTCAGTGCCGCGAGGAACAGACAATAGGTCTTGAGATTGGATGGGGTGTCGAGCGCTCCGAAACCCACCGCCAGCATCATGACGGGTAAGGCCAGTTTCAGGGCGGAGGCGAACACGATGCTCTCATCCAGGTGGGCGTCGGACATCAAGAGCACGTATCCGAGGATGAGGGTCAAGTAAAGGGCCGCAAAAGCCGACGGAACGCCCCCTCGCCAAGCCTTGATCCCTCCCCAGACGGCCAGAATCCCGGCCAAGCCGTCGCGCGACCACCGGATCAACTCGATCCCCTGATGCG
>JADGDA010000280.1 GCA_015228695.1 Alphaproteobacteria bacterium | reverse complement strand
CGGCGCAGGCATTTCAGGCATCCACTAAGGGACTATGGATTCTGCTGTTGATGTCCATAGCGGTGATTTATCTGGTGCTTGGGATACTCTATGAGAGCTTCATTCATCCGCTGACGATCCTGTCGGGGTTGCCTTCTGCCGGATTTGGGGCGTTGTTGACGCTGATGTTGTTTCACAAGGAGCTTGACGTCTATGCCTTTGTGGGGGTCATCATGCTCGTTGGTATAGTCAAGAAAAACGCCATCATGATGATCGACTTCGCCCTGGTCCGCAGCCGGGCCGGCCTTCCGCCGCAAGAGGCCATCCGCGAAGCCTGCCTGCTGCGCTTCCGCCCGATCATGATGACGACGATGGCGGCCCTGATGGCCTCGATTCCCATCGCTTTCGGGTACGGAACCGGGGGTGAGCTGCGCCAGCCGCTGGGACTCGCGGTCCTTGGCGGCCTCGTGGTGTCGCAGGTCCTGACGCTCTACATCACGCCGACGATTTATCTGTATCTCGACGCCCTGGCGCGGCGGCTGGACCCCCGCGCCGAGCGGGGGTGAAATATTGCCTTGGCGATGGGCCTCCGCCCGTGGCACTGTCGCCGGGTGGATGAAGAAACAAGAGGAGCCGGGACGTCATGGCGGTCGGGCGCGTCTACCTGATGGGAGTCGGACCGGGTGATCCGGAGCTTATGACGGTGAAGGCCGCCCGGCTCCTCCGGGAAGTCGACGTGGTGGTGTTCGACCGTCTGGTCAGCCCGGAGATTCTGGAACAGATCCCGCCCGGAACAACCCGCATCTACGCCGGCAAGGGGCCGCGCAACCATCATCTGACCCAGGAGGAGATCAACACCCTCCTGTGCGGCTTGGCGCGGTCCGGACGTTCCGTGGCCCGGGTGAAGGGGGGAGACCCCTTCGTTTTCGGACGCGGCAGCGAGGAGGCCGAGCACCTCGCCCAGGACGGCATCCCCTATGAGATCGTCCCCGGAGTGACCGCAGCCTCGGGCGGCAGCGCCTATGCGGGAATCCCGCTCACCCACCGGGGAATGGCGACCGGGGTGCGCTATGTGACCGGGCATCTGCGCGAGGACATGGTCCTCGACCACAATTGGGGGAGCTTGGCCGATCCCGATACCACCCTGGTCATCTACATGGGGTTGACCAGCTTTCACGGAATCGCCCGGAACCTGATGGACGCCGGACTCCCCCCGGACACCCCGGCGGCGGCGATCCAGAACGCCACCACCTCCCGGCAGCGGCGGGTCCTCGGAACCCTCGGCGACCTGCCGCAGCGGGTGGAGGAAGCCCAACTGTCGGCACCGACCATCTTCGTCGTCGGCCGGGTGGTCTCCCTGGCCGGGACCCTCGACTGGTTCCAACCCGCCGCGACCACGGTCAAGGCCGAGGAGATGGAACCGGACGAAACGGCCATCGGCTGAGGGGCCGCCCAACCGATGACGAGCCCGGCGATGGACCTCCCGGAAGCGATCCGGAACGCGAAAATTCTGATCGTGGACGATACCCAGGTCAACGTGATCCTGCTGGAGGCGATTCTTTCCAATTCCGGCTACCTCGACGTCACCGGCGTCACCGACCCGCGCAAGGTCGAGGCCATGCACCGGGAGCGCCGCTACGACCTGATCCTGCTCGACATCCAGATGCCGCATCTCGACGGCTTCCGCGTCATGGAAATCCTGTCCCGCGACCTCTGCGGCGATTATCTGCCGGTGGTGGTTCTGACCGCCCTCAACGACCGGGAAACCCGGCTGCGGGCACTGGAAATGGGGGCCAAGGACTTTTTGACCAAGCCGTTCGAGCAGAGCGAGGTCCTGCACCGCATTCATAACATGCTGGAAGTGCGGATGCTTTACGCCGAGCGCCAGCGGCGGAACGAAATCCTGGAAGAGCGCGTCCGCGAGAGGACCCGCGACCTGGAGGAAAACTGGCAGGAAACCATCCGTTGTCTCGCCCGCGCCGGCGAGTTCCGCGACAATGAAACCGGCCGTCACCTCCTGCGCATGAGCAAGATCGCCCACCGGATCGCCCTGGCCATCGGTCTCCCGGACGAGCAGGCCGACATCATCCTGGCCGCCAGTTGCCTCCACGATCTGGGAAAGATCGGCATCCCCGATCGGGTGCTGCTGAAGCCCGGCTCCTTCGACGACGAGGAGTGGGCGATCATGCGCAGCCACGTCGCCATCGGTTGCCGCATCCTGGGCGAACACCCGTCCCCCCTGTTGCGGACCGCGCGCACGGTCATCCTGCACCACCATGAAAAATGGGACGGCAGCGGCTATCCCAACGGCGTGAAGGGCGAGGAGATTTCCATCGAGGGCCGCATCTGCGCCGTGAGCGACGTTTTCGACGCCCTGACGTCGGAACGGCCGTACAAAAAGGCGTGGCCGGTGGAAAAGGCCGTCGCCCTGCTGAACGAAGAGGCCGGACGGCATTTCGATCCCGCCCTGATCGAAACCTTCAACCTCCTTCTCCCCGAAATCCTCGCCATCCGCGCGGCAAACGCCGACGACGCGGAGTCCTGAGAGCCTGAAAACGTCGGCTCCTCGATGTTTCGAGTGGAAGCGTCCCTCCACCGTCAGCCCGGCACCGTGCTCGCGTCGAGGACCGTCAGTCCTGCTTGTTGCGCCGGATCGCTTCGTCGCCCTTGCCGATGATCAACGTGTGGCAGTGGCAGAGAAACAGCCCGGTGTCGACCACCCCCGTGACGGATTTCAGCCGTGCCTCAAGGGCGGCCGGGTCCGGGATGGGGCCGGTCTGGCAGTCGAGGATGTAGTGCCCGTTGTCGGTGATGTAGGGAACGTCGCCGGTGATGCGAAGCGTTGACCGTACCCCCATCTCCTCGATTCGGCGCTTGATCTGATGATGGCCGAAGCGGACGATTTCGACGGGGAGGGGAAAGGCGCCGAGGCGCTCCACCGCCTTCGAGGAGTCGGCGATGATGACGTTGCGCCGCGACGCCAGGGCGACGAGCTTCTCCCGCAGCAGCGCCCCGCCGCCGCCCTTGATCATCCGGAAGTCGTGGTCGACCTCGTCGGCTCCGTCCACGTTCAAGTCCAACCGGTCCACCGAGGCGAAGTCCAGAAGCTCGATGCCGAGCTGGTGGCACAGATGCGCCGTACGCTCCGAGGTCGGAACCCCGCGCACCTTCATGCCGAGTCTCACCTTCTCCCCGAGCGCCTTCAGAAAAAAGGCGACCGTGGACCCGGTCCCGAGACCCAACGTCATCCCGTCGCGGACCAGTTCGACCGCGGCTTCTCCGGCGATCCTCTTCTCGTCGTTCTGCATCGGACGATACCTCTCCCCCAAAGGAGGGACCCGGCCCGAAGGAGGGACCCGGAAAGGATGAAAACAA
>JADGDA010000027.1 GCA_015228695.1 Alphaproteobacteria bacterium | reverse complement strand
CGCCGAGCCGTGCTGCCGGCGGCGGGATTTACCCCCAATGCCATGTCGGGCGGCACCGCGTGAATGCGCGGGACGAGCCCGCGCATGACGATCGTGTGTTCAGATTACAGAACACGGTATGGGCTCCCCTTCATGTCCAAAACGTCGCCAAACTCTTGAACATGAGCGGAATCAATGACGCTTCGCGCCGCTTCCAGGGCGAAGAACACGGGCTAACGAAGACCAGCCATGGAGAGTCACGCGCAGGCTTGACCCGCGCATCCTCGGGCCTCCTTCTGGCACCAACCAGACGGCACGGCGTGGGTGGCCGGGTCAGGCCCGGCCACGACGGCTTAGGGGGAGTTGAAGGGCGACGATCCCACGGAAGTCGGCCAAGGCCTTTGAAATCACGCCGCAACTTTCCGGACAGCCTCTCAGGCGGAGGACAGCTCGACGGCCGGGGGAGACACCATTAAGGGTACGGCTTCGGTTGCCGGCGGCGGCACGGGTCGGGTGGCGCCTTTTCCGGCGACGACCAGCGCGACCAGCCCGAACATCGCGATTCCTCCGGCCAGAACGATCGGGGACAGCGGTTGCAGCGCGAACCCCACCCAACTCGCGGCCCCCAGGCCCAACAGCCCCAGAGTCATTGCCGGACCGGGGCGGCCGAGCCGGGCTGGGCGCAACCGGCGCCATATCTCCACCAACGTCGCGGCCACGAACAGCAGAATGGCGGCGCCGATGAATTCATCCCGGCTTATCGGCCAATTCTTCACGGCGTTGTTGCGCGGCAGGACCTTGCCCTTCACCACGGCGATATCGCCGCGCAGACGCTTTTCCATTCTCTGGATGGCGCGCATCAGGGCGCTGCTTTCCTCGCCCAGGGCGGTGACCTTGGGGGTGATGCTGAACGCGACTTTGGGCAGGGGCAGCATCTGCACCTTCAGTTCGGATACCTGATAGCCGCCGCTGGTGTTGATCCGCATCACCATCTCGACGATGGCGCGCTTGATCGCCGGCAGCAGGCCGGGGGTATGGAAGCGGGACAACTCCAGGCGATAATCAAGGAAGTCCCAGTCCGCTTCCGACAATTCGCGGACAAGCGCGAACTTGAAGGCAATGGTGGGGATGATGCCGACCTGGCTGTCGATTTCCTTGAGCTTGTAACCGGCGTAGCTCATCAGCTTCACCAGTTCCTGCTCGTCCTCGGTCGACGCCAGATGGGAGGGCGACGGCGGCAGCACACTGGAAACCAAGTCCGAGGCGGCTTCCCAGGCCGTCTCCAGGGCCTTGCCGGCGGTATCGCCGACACTGCCGATGAGCCAGGGCCGATCATCGACCAAGTCCGCCGGTTCGGAGGGGGGCGGCGCGGCCAGCGCGGCCCCCGAATGCAGGATCGCGGCGAACGCCACGGCCGCCAGAACCTTCATGGAAGTTGCCATCGACATCTCCTCACCGCTCCATCCGTGTCAGCGCCAAGGCGGCGCGGCGAACCTCGGCCCGCCCCTCCCGCGGCAACGGCACCAGGCCCTGCGAGACCAGATAGCCGCTGTCTCCAATCGCGTTCTCCCGCGTCGCCTCGGTGATGAACTCGCGCAGCCCGGCGATCGGCCCGTTGCCCTCATAGTCTTTGACGTGCGCGCGCTTGATGTAATAGTGCAGGCGGCGGGTGGCCGGATACTCCAAACTGCCCACCGTCTCCCGGCTGGGCGACACGCCCTCCAGCGGCAGAGCCTCCACCTTGTCGGCGGCTTCCATGGCATAGCGCAACGACAACACGGCGATAGTGCCGCGCGGGGCCCTGTCCAGAGCCTCGGTCACGGCCGCCGGCGTGTAGGGCAGCCCCAACTCGATCACCCGCCCGTCCTCGCGCAGGGTGGTGCACGCGGCCACCCGCTCCTCCGCCGAGAAAATGTTCTTGTACTCGGCGATTTCGCGGCAGGCGCCCTGCAAAAAGCGGTTGTTGAAGAACGGCCGCGACGACGTCTCCCGCGAGGGGATGATGACGTGAATGTCCGTCGCCGGCAGCTTCGGGTCCACGTCGCGCCACGTGCGGGCGGAATTGGGCAGGAAGTCGTCCCCGGCCGGCAACTCGGCGGCAATGGCGCGGAAGAGGGTATCGAAGGTCAGGGGAAAGCCGGTCTCCGGACGGCGCGCGACCAGCACCAGCGCCTCCAGGCCGATTCGCACCTCGACGATGTCGGTGACGCCATTCTTGACGCACAGCCCGAACTCCGCCGCCCCCATGCGCCGGCTGATGCCCAGGATGTCGGGCGTGTCGACGCCGGTCCCGGAGCAGAACGTCTGGATGTCCTGGTTCAGATTGTGGCTTTCGATCCTGGGCTCGGGCACCGTGGGCGTCAATTGGCGCAGATGGCTGAACAGTTCCCTGGTCATCGGGTTGAGCAGGGCCGCGCCCACCACCCAGGGCGCGCGCGTCTCCCGGCTATCCGGCGCGGCCTCGACCGGGCTTTTCGACGCGACCTCGGCCCCCACGACCATCGGAGCCCAGGCGATAAACACCGCCGACAGCGCGCCCATCCAACGTACCGACATCATCCCAACTCCGCTTCCTGCCGCAGTTGACGCTTGATACACGTTATAACCCGTATGGCCCGTCCTTCCAGATATTTATAGGCTCCTCGACGTTTCAAGTGGAATTGTCCCTTTTCCCGTCAGGGTGACACCGTGCTCGCGCCGCGTCGGGGAATCCGGAGTTTGTAGAATAGGCTGGACTGACGGCGGCGAACACGGCACAGTCGCCGTTTTGCCGTGCAAACGAAATGGCTTGTGATCATGTTCAATCTTCTGGATTTATTGTCTCCGCATCTGCGTATCGCGGTCATTTTCGGTGGCACCCGGCACAAGGAAGGCGCGGTGATCACGCCGACCCACAATCCGCGCTCCGACAAGACCTATGAAGCGGTGGCGGCGGATATCGCCGCCGCGCTGGGCCGCTGCGGCTTCGCCCATGTGGAACTGATGCCCGAGGACATGACCCTGGGCGAGCGGCTGCGCCGCTTCAACGCCAACTTCGCGTGGCTGAACAGCGGGGGCACCCAGGGCTATGCCTCGTCCGCCCACGGGCCGTCGTTGCTGGAACTGTTCGGCATTCCCTATGTGGGCCACAACCCGTTGAATGCCGCCGTTCTCGACAACAAGCACATGTTCAAATACGCCCTACAGGGGTTGGGGCTGCCGACGCCGCGTTTCGTCGTCGTCCATTTCGGCGAGTCGATCGACGGCCCCGGCGTCCGCGAGCACTTCCAGGCGGTGTTCGGCGACGGTTCCGGGCCGTTCGTGGTCAAGCCGGTATCGGGGCGGGCCTCGCTGCACGTCCATCTGGTGGAACAGCGCAAGGATTTGAGCGCGGCGGTGGCGGCTGTGCATGCCGCCACCGAGAATTCAGTGCTCGTCGAGGCGTTCCTGTCCGGGCGTGAATACTGCATCGGCGTCTGCGGCCCGTTGGTGATCCGGGGGGGCGTCCCGACCCGTCAGGACCGCCCGTTCTGCTTTTCCGCCCTGGAACGGACATTCGAGGCCGGCGAGCGGATCTTCACCTCGATGGACGTCAAGCCGATCAGTTCCGCGCGTTTCCGTCTGCTCGACGACGGCGCGGACGCCGAAATCGCCCGGGGGCTGGTGGCGATCGGCGAGGCGATTTATACCGCCTTCAACCTGGAAACCGCGGTCCGGCTGGATATCCGCGCCGGCACGAACGGCAATCTGTCCGTGCTGGAAGCCAACCCCAAGCCCGACCTGAAATTCCCCAAGGATGGCCAGGCCAGCCTGATCACCGCCGGCCTCGACCGGCAAGCGATGTCCTACGACGACCTGATCCTGACGCTGCTTGCCAACCGGCTGGATTTTCTGGTGACCCGGCGGCCTTCCGGCGTGCCGAACATTCTCCGCCTCTTGAACGGGTAACAACGATGGGGCGCATGGCCGGTCGTGGGCGTATCCTCAATGGACTGGCGATGTTGGCGGTGGCGTCGTTTTCCCTGCTGCTGCTGCTCTACGTCGCCTTCGGCGAGGCCGAGCGCGCCTCGACGGAATTCCAGGTCACCAAGCTGGTGGCGCAGGGACAGATCATTCAGAACAAAGTGGAGGAATACCTTCGCTCCGGCCAGTCCCTGGGGCAGTTCGCCGGATTCCGCTCGATCGCCCAGCCCCTTCTGGACTCCGACCCCACCCTGACCTCGATGGTCGTCCGCGACCCCGCCGCCGGAACCCTGTTCGAGGCGGGGAAGGTCGCCGGTGAGTCGGCCCCCCTTCCCCCCCTCCCTCCCTTCCTCCCCTCCTCTCCCGGGGGGTATCAGGTCCACCGCGATGCCGCGCACATGCACGTCATCCTTCCGCTGCGCAACAAGTTCGAGACCGTGGGATCGCTGGTGGTGACCGTACCGGCCACGACGGCGACCGAACCGGTGCGCGCGGCCTTTCTTCCCTTGCTGCCGTGGTTCGCCGCCCTTTGCCTGATCCTGGCCGTCTTCATCTTCGGCACCAACCGGTGGCCCCAAAAGCGACAGACCCGCTGGTATCGCGCCGTGTTCGCCGGAGCTTTCCTGATGGCCAGCGTTGCCGTGGTCTGGGGGCTGGTGGGGCTGTATTCGGACGGAGCCCGCATCAAGGCGCGGGCCTTGGCCGATTCCCTGGATGCGCGCCTGAACGAGGTCATCGACATGGGGCTGTCGATCGATGATTTCTCGGACATCCATCTGGCCATGGCCGAGTACCGCGACCTCAATCCCGACATCGGCGCCGTGGCCGTGGTCGACGACGGGGTCGCGATTCTTCACACGGACCGCGCGGCCCAGGGGCGGCCGTGGGTCAACGACCGCCTGTCCTTCGAGTTTTCCTCCCCCCTGCACCAGAGCCGCCAGGACACCGGGCATATGGTGGTGATGGTGGCGATGCCCTCGGACGTGGTTTATTGGGCGGTGGCCCGCAATGTGAAGAACTTCGCGGCCCTGTTCGTCGCCACCGGGCTGGTCGCCCTGGTCTTCCTCACGTTGACCGGAGGGCGGTCACAGACCGGCGCGGACGACGCACCCGTCGCCGACGGAAGATTGGAGACCATCGGGCCGGTTCTGTTCGTGGGGGTGTTCGTGGACAACCTCAGCGCCTCGTTTCTGCCCCAGTTGGTGAGCGACTCCGCACATGCGGCCTCCATGCCGTCGTTGGCGGTCTCGGGGGTCTTCCTGCTATATTTCCTCGCCTTCAGCCTGTCAGTGCTGCCGGCGGAATCCTTCGCGGCGCGGCGCGGCCCCAAGCCGTTGATCTGGGGAGGCGGCGTTCTGGTAGCGCTGGGCTCCGTCCTGCTGGCCGTCAGCCACGGTTTTCCGCTGGTGGTATTGGCGCGGGTGCTGTCCGGGTGCGGGCAGGGACTGCTGCTCATCGGCGTGCAGGCGTATATCTTTTCCCTCGCCTCGCCGGAGAAAAGAACCCAGGGCAACAGCATCATCGTCTTCAATTTCAACGGCGGGATGATCGCCGGCATGGCCATCGGCTCTTTGTTGGTTCTTTACGTGGACGAAACCGGGGTTTTCTTCCTGGCCACCGCCCTCATGGCCCTTCTGGCCCTCTACGCGGTCCTGGCCCTGCCGGGGCTGAACAAGGCCGCCCTCCGGCCGGCGGCCGATACCTCCAATCTGTGGCGGGTGCTGGCCGATCGCCGCTTCCTGGAATGCATCCTGCTGGTCGGCATCCCGTCGAAGGCGCTGTTGAGCGGGGTGGTCATCTTCGCCATGCCGCTGCTGCTGGGAAAATTGAAGTACAGTCACGAAGACATCGGCCAATTGATCATGTTCTACGCCGGCGGCGTCATGGTGGCCAACGCCATGATCGCCCGCATGTTCGATCACCACATCAACACCGGCCAATTGCTGACCCGGGGCATGATTCTGTCTGCGGCCGGGCTGGCGATCATCGGGCTGGTCGGCGGGGACATCGTCGCCGACGTCCCCAACAAGCCGCTCGTGGTGGCCGGGCTGGTGCTGGTGGGCGTGTCCATGCTGGGGGTGGCGCACGGATTCATCAACGCCCCGGTGGTCACCCACGTGACGGCGCTGCCCATCGCCGCCGCCGTCGGTTCTGGCCCGGTGGCGACGCTTTACCGCATGGTCGAGCGGGTCGGGCATGTGGCCGGGCCGGTGCTCATCGGGCAGATCCTTCTTGTCGGACATTATGATTTGCAGATGATGCTCGTTCCGGCCGCCGCGATGATGATCCTTGCCGTGGCGTTCCGGCTCAGCCTTACCAGAAGGACGCGGGCGGCATGAAGGGGTCAGCTTTTGCCGCAACCCTATTGTTGCTGCTGTTGTTGCTGTTGCCGCCGCTGCCCGCCGCCGCCGACAGCGACTGGTTCCGCATCGGTCCCGAGGCGGCCGCGCGGTGGAGCGTCTCCGGCGAGGCCAACCGCGTGGAACTGCGCCGCCGGGACGGGAACGGGACCGGCCCCCGGGTCACGGTCTTCTATTCCCGCCCCTCCCTGGCCTATGAAACGGCGATGACCAAGCTCCTGGCCGTGTTCGAGGACAAGGGGATCGACGCCGTTTTCACGGCCATCAACTACCAGGACAACGCCGATCAGGGGCATGCCGCCATCAAGCAGGTCCTCGCCACCCCGGTGGATCTGATTTTCGCCATGGGCTCGGAGTCCACCGCCTTTCTCGTCAGACATTTCCAGGGTCAACGGATTCCCGTTGTGTCGGTCTGCGCCAAGGACCCGGTGATCCTGGGGCAACTCAGGAACTACGACAGCGGGAGCGGCACCAACTTCGCGTTTACCTCGCTCAACGTGCCCGTGGAAACGCAGATGGCCTATTTGCTCCAACTGCGCCCCAACCTGAAAAATGTCGGCGTTCTGGTGGATTCCAGGAACCTCAGCGCCGTCCAGACCCAAGCCGAACCCTTCATCGCCGCCGCCCGCCGCCACGGCATCGACGCCACCATGATCGCGGTCAACGATCCCGCCGATGCCCGGCGCCAACTGCGCGAGAAGATTCCCCCCGCGATCGAGGTCATGCGGCAGAGCGATCCCCAACTCTCCGACAGCATCCTGCTGGTGACGGGCAGCACCTCGGTCTTTACCGAAATCGACACCATCAACGAGGTCGCCGGCACGGTTCCGGTTTTGAGCGTCGTCCCCGAAATCGTCCGCAAGGGCGATTCGTCGGCGACGCTGTCCATCGGCATCAGTTTCGAAAGCAACGCCCACCTTGCCGCCATCTACGGCGCCGACATCCTCGCCGGCCGGGCCACGGCGGCAAACATGAAAGTCGGAATCGTGTCGCCCCCCGACATCGCCATCAATTTCCGCAAGGCGCGCCAGATCGGGTTGAAAATCCCCTTCTCCCTGTTCGAACTGGCCTCCTACGTCTACGACGGCGACGGAAATCCCGCCCGTGTCAACGGACTGAACAGCGCCCGCGCGCGCCCGTAAAACCGCCATCACCCCCGAACTTTTTCGACCAGCCGGTTGAACCGATATGCGGCCAAGTGGACCGTTTTCAGGATCATATCGTCGAGTTGGCCTTCCTTGTCGTCTTCGTCGCCGCCGTCCGCGGGCTTCTCGCCACGCATCTGGAGAGTTGTATCGCGCAGACGGTTCGACAAGAAAATAGCGAGCGCCTTATAGAACCTGCTCGCGAAATCACTGTCCTGTTTCATGTGGGAAAGAATTTCTTCCTTGTTGATTCCCAACAGCAAACAGTCTTCCCGAGCCGTGACGGTGGCTCCGGGAGGACTGGAGTCAACGAAGGACATCTCGCCGATCACCTCGCCTCGGCCCAGATTGGCGACGCGCCCCACCCCTCCCACATCGACGGACATCCTGCCATCAATCAGGAAATAAAGGTTCGGGGCATGGACGCCCTCATGGATCAGGACGTTTCCGGTTGGGATCTCGGTCCGTTCTCCACGGGTGACGAGCCATTCGATATCGTCGTCGGACAACTGCCCGAAAATAAATAAGACCCTGCGCACGATCACGTCCTATGTCAGTTGGCGATACGCCAGATCGGCGAACAAGCCGTTCTCTCTCATCAATTCCTCAAAGGTCCCCTCCGCCGCAACGACGCCGTCGTCCAGGACATAGATGCGATCCGCGTTCCGTACCGTGGACAGGCGGTGAGCGATAATAACGCGGGTAATCTGAAGCCGGGACAGGGTGTCCACGATATGCTTCTGCGTTTTATTGTCGAGCCAACTGGTCGCCTCGTCAAAAAACAGAAGCTTGGGCCTGCCGCCCAGGGCGCGGGCGATCATCAGCCGCTGCATCTGCCCGCCGGACAAGGCGGAGCTTCCTTCCGAAATGAAGGTGAACATGCCCATCGGCAGATTGCGGATCACGTCGTCCACACCGGCGAGCTTGGCGATGGCCCAGGCATCCTCCAGCGAGGAATGCCGCGAAGCCGTGATGTAGTCGAAAATGGTTCCGGGGATCAGATCGGCGCTTTGCATCACCACCCCGATCTGACTGCGCACGTTCATCATGTCCATGCTGGCGAGGTCCTGGCCATCGTAAAAGATTCCGCCGGAGGACGGTTTCTCCATTCCGAGCAGCAGTTTCATGAGGGTCGATTTGCCGCACCCGCTGCGCCCCACCAGAGCGATGAATTCCCCGGGGCGCGCCTCCAGGGACAAACCTTGCAGGACCGGCTTGGCGGAGCCCGGATAGCCGAATGTCAATTTGGAAAGCTCGACGCGGCCTTGCAGAACGACATGCGGTTCATCACCCAAAGGATTTTCCACGTTTCCGGCAAGGAACGGCAGGACGTCCGGAAGATCATCCTCCAAAGCCAGGCGCAGATCCGGAAGTGTTGTCGCAAACAGGGTGACGGCGGTCGTGAAGGTCTTGCCCGCCGCCAGAAACGCCATGAACGGTCCCATGGGGAGGGCATGGCTGTCATACTGAGACGCCAGCATGATCAGAATGAGCAGAAGCACGCTCCCCTCGTACATGGACATGACCACCTTGAACCGGCTCCGGTGACGCAGCCCCTGAAGGTAGCGGACCCGCCGTTCGATCAGGAGCGCGAACCAGCGATTGAAGGCGCGATCCTCCGCCCCGGCCAACCGGATCTTACCGATCGCCCCCAGGATCTCGGTGACGACGCTCCAGTAATGCCCGGGCATGGGGGGACCCATTCCCATGCCCGCGAGTTGCCACTTGCCGACTTTTACGGCGTAGATCAGTACAAGAAGGGTCAACACGAGAACGACCCAGGCCGGGAGCGGAAAGAAACTGAACATCAGCAACAGGCTGAAAACCGAAAAGCCGCCCGTCAGCATGGCGGGAACAAAAAACCGCAGGAATGCGCCTCCGTGGAGTTTCTCGAACAGCATCCATTTCGAATGAATCTTCCCCAGAAAGATTTTCTGAACGAACGCGCTGGGAAGGCGCAGAACCCTGTCGAACAGCGCGGCTTGCAACTTCGCGGCCGCCTTTCCCTCCAGACGGGCCAGGGTGGTCTCGTAGGTGATCTGAACCAGGATGCTGGTCGCATGGATCACCACCAGGGACACCGCCACATTGACGATCAGGAGGTAATCGTTGGACGGTATGGCCGTGGCGAACAGAACCTTGATCATCAAGGGCGGAAGCAAGGCGAGGAGGCTTATGGCCAAGGACATCAAGACGATGGAGAGAACCGACTTGTCCGTTGGAAGAACGAAATTCAACACATCTTTCAGAGTCTTGGCGTTTTCCGGGAGGGAACGGTAAAACGTATAGGCATGGGGCGCCACGGTCCCGGCCGTTTCGGCGTTCACCAACCGGGGCTTTGACTCGGGAAAATCATGGCGGTACAGACGATTCCGTGCGCCCGGGATCAGGGCGACCGGCGCTCCGGTCGATTGATCGAAACCGAGGAGCGCTCCGGTATCCTCTTTCCACCAGTCCTCGGACAACAGGATCTTTCGAACTTGAAACCGGGCGCCGCCGGCGATTCGATAAATCCGGTCGTGAACGGACATCTCCTCGTCCTCGACGGCATCGACCTTGATTTTCATTCCATGCCAGCGGGCGACCTTCCGGCAAGCCAATGCCAGCGGATCACGGGTGGCGTTGCTGTCCTTGGGAAGCCGCCGGGTATCGATGCTTTCCACGGCGGCGTCCATCAGATGGCCTTGATACTCGTGTTCCTTGCTCTGTCGCCCGGCAAGCCGGGATTCGTTTCTCCGGCGACGACGGGACAACAACTCATGCGCCAACGAAAGAACCGTCCGGTTGAATGACGAAAGACCGGCCCACAGAGTTCCCTGCTTGAGGATATCGGAGGTTGACGCGGCTTGGGGGCGGCCTTCCCGCTCCGGGGAAACGCACCAGGCCCGCTCCGGCGCAACGCACCAGGAATGCTTGGTCATGGGAACCGGCAACGGGTCGTCCGACGGCGGAGAGCCCCCGAACGGCCGCAAGGGGTGCCCGGCGGCAACAGCCCAGAGCAGGGGGGCGCGGACGGAGAACGTGGCCGCTCCGGGAGCGGCGTCCCCCTCCTCGTCGTCAAGAAAGAGCGAGAACTCCGGCCACCCCAGCCCGGCCCGCCGCAATCCCCTTCCGACGGCCTCCAGCCAGGGAACCAACTCGTGCTCCCAGGCGTCCGCGTCCAAGGCCTCCCGGGCCACCACCTCCAAGCGGCTGTTCATCAGCGGAACTGCGACCAGACGCACGTCATCCAGGGCATCCGGCAGAATCACCCCGATCGAATCAAGGCTGAACAGGTGGCCTTCAACCACGGGAGCATGACCCGCGTCCCCACTGACGACGAAGACGTCCGTCCCTCCCTCGCGCAGGAGCCAGACGCCGCCCTCGGGCGCGGGCGGCAACGGGTCATGGGCGTTGCCTCGGAATTCTCTCGGGGAGGGGGTTGGGGAGAGGGGGGGAGAAGGGGGGATGGGGGTGGGACTGGTCATGCCGGTTCTACCACGTTTCCACCAAGTGGGGATAATGCCACCCGTTTTTCATCAGGTCTTCATGGGTTCCCTGCTCGACGATGCGTCCCCTCTCCATATAGACGATCAGGTTGCAGTCGCGGATGGTGCTTAGGCGGTGCGCAATAAAAATACTGGTCATGCCCAAACGGCGGATATTCTCCATGATCCTGGCTTCCACCAGCGCATCCAGGTAACTCGTCGATTCGTCCATGATCAGGACGCGGGGTTGCTGCGCGAGGACGCGGGCGATTTCCAGCCTCTGACGTTCGCCGCTGCTGAAATTGGCGCCGTTCGCGGAGACTTCGTGATCGTACCCGCCCTCCCGCGTCACGATGACCTCGTGGATCATGGCCGCCTTGGCGGCCGCGACCATCTGTTCTTCCGGCAGGGAGTCGTCCCAAAGAGTCAAATTGTTGCGTAGGCTTGTGTCGAACAGGATTTCCGACTGTTGCAGCATGGTCACATGATTGCGGAACTCCGCGCGCGGAATCGTCTTCAACGCCTTCCCGTCGAAACGTATGTCGCCGCCTGTCGGCGTGTAGAGTCCCGCAATCAGTCTGGCGAACGTGCTGCGTCCGCAGCCCGACGGGCCGACCAGGGCCACCCGCGCCCCCGCCTCGATAGTCAGGTTGATTCCTTCGATCACCGGCGCGTCGAAGGGGTTGAAGGCAAACGTAACGTTCTCGACCTCGATGCGGCCTCTCCAACTTGGCCCGGCCTCCGGCGGCGGCTGTTCCTGAACGGCGGCCTGGGGCAAAGCCCGGGGCAAAGATTGTTCCCGCGCGAATTCATCGGCGATGGGATGTTCCATGATTTCATCCATCGCCCCCAGCATGGCCTTGGCTTCATGGAGCCGGGTATTGAGACCGATCATGGCGACGACGGGCATGATGAAGCCGACGGCCAGCACTTGATAGGCGATCAGCATCCCGACGGTGAACCGGCCGGTCATGATCAGTTCCGCGCCGTAGACCAGCACCAAAATCCCATGCAGGGCGCCGAAGGCGCCGGTGCCCGCGCGCAAAAGAATGCGCTGACGCTCCTGCGACTGGTTCGCCCCGATCACGCGGGCATGACGCGCCGCCAGTCTGGAGAACAGCGCCCCCTCGTTCCCGCCGATCTTGAACTGCTCCCTGAGCTTCAGACCGTTCAACGCGGTGCCGAAAAAGTTCCCGCGCTCCAGATACCACCGCTCGCTGGCCTCTCCGACATGGTGGGCCATGGGGGCCAGCAGCAGCCATCCCAGGGCCACCGTCACGAAGGAAATTCCCGCCAACCCCACGTCATACTGGAGCATGATCAGGCCATAAAACACCACGGAGACAAGGTTCATCACGCCTTCCGTGAGTTGCCCCGCCACCAGAAGGGCCACCCGGTCCGCGTACTTGAAGCGGTTCGACAGGTCCCCATGGTGCCGTTCGGAAAAGAAGTTCAGCGGCAGGCGCAGCATGTGCCAGAAGAACGTCGCCCCCCAGGTCATCGCCAATTTCGTTTGCAGCCGGCTGAGTGAATCCTGTTGAAGATGCGTAAATCCTCCACGCAGCATCACGACGAGCGCCATGCCGATCAGCAGAGGAAACAACCAGTATTCCTGGCGGTCCGTAAGATATTGGTCGACGAATTGCCGAATGAAGGAGGGAAGAAGCCAACCAGGGACGATCAGACCGAGGCTCGAAACAACAACGAACAGAAACGCGCGTCTGGACCCCTTCAGACGCGCCGCAAGGGCGGTCGCCAGCCTCGGCCGGTTGCCCAACGGCTTGAACTCCGCCCCCTTGGAGAACACCAGGGCGACCCCGCTGTACGCTTCGTCGAACGCCTCGCGGCTGACGTCAATGCGGCCGGATGCGGGGTCGTTGAGAGAAACCGTCTGAGAGGAGATGGCCTCCACCACCACCAGATGTTCGAAATTCCACAGCGCGATCAGAGGAAACGGCATGTGGGCCAGTTTGCCCGACGCGGCCGCCACGCCCTTGGCTTTCAATCCATACAGCCGGGCGGTCTGGGCCAGATAATCCATGCGGAAGCCTTCGCGGCCGGTTCCGCACGTCTGGCGCAGCTCCGAAACGGGAATGTGAACGCCATGATAGGACAGGACGATACTCAGGCAAACAACGCCACATTCATGGGGTTCCGTTTGCAGCAGAGGAGATGTCTTGGCCTTGCAGCCGGCCTGTTCGCTCCGGCCTCTGCACCAGCACGACACTCTGCGAATCGCCGCATGCATGCTCACGACACCGGAATCTCATCCGGCAACCAGGGCTTCAGGGCCGGGATCAGCAGAGTGATGGGATGAATGCGCTTGACCGTGATGTCGGCGTCGCACAACGTACCGGGGCTGATGATCATGCCGGGCGCCCTGGATGTCCAGCGGTATCCCGTCGAATTGCCCGTGTCGGTCAGAAGTTTGACGCGCACCTCGTAGGGGGGGGCTCCTCCGGCGAAATTGTCGACCAACGCCTTGTTTTTTAAGGTGTGCAGCATCCCGTCCACGGACGAGGGTATATCCGCGACGGTCCTGACGCGCCCCAATATGCCCCCATATTCGGTGCGCTTGATGATGACGGGAGTGACCTGCGCGACCATGCCCTCTCGAACTTTCTTGCCGTCCGCCGACGCGATGTAGATGACCGCTTCCAGTTGCGCGCCCGCCGACGGGCCGGCATTGGTCTGCGGCATGACGGAGAACAGCGCCGTTCCGCGCCGAACCACCTCGCCCTCATTGGTGAAGATTTCAACGACGGTTCCGTCATAGGGGCTTAAGACCCGCGTTTCCCGTTTGAGACCGGCCTCGAACGCTTCAATTTTGATGTTTGCGGATTTCAGCTTCTCCTCTATGTCCAGCATATCCTTCTCGGCCTTGATCCGCTCTTCCTCTTCGCTCATGTCGATGCGGCTCAGTTCATCCATGACCTTGGTGATGGACTGTTGGACCTCACTGATTTTGACCCGGTTATCCAGCAATTGTTTTTTTGTGATCGCCTGCTTATCCCAGAGCCCTTCAAAGTTATTGCGTTGCTCCTCCAGCCAGGAAAGCTGCTCTTTGTAGTTTGCCAAGCTGCCTCGAAGTCCGGAGCGTCTTTTGTTGTTCAACTCCCTCTGACTTCTGAGGGCCCTCTCCTGGAAAGAGGCGGTCTTTTCTTTTTCCGCAATGATGATGTTGCGTTCCCGGATGGCGTCATCAAGTTGCTGCATCAGTTCCGGCTGAATGATGGTCGCCACCACCTGCCCCTGGGTGACCCGATCCCCGACCCGCACCTCGTAACTGCTCAGTCTCCCCTGGCTGGAGGACACCATTTCCAGAATTCCGCCGGGGGAAAAGAGGATTCCCTTGCCGGTGACGGTAATGGGGATCGTCCCGACAATCGACCAGAGGATCGTAATGCCCACGAAGCAGGACAAGGCGGCCAACGCCAGCCACCCTTTGGGCCGGATAACATGCATCACCCGATCAAGTTGCGCGGGATGCGACACTCGACTCATAAGCTATTTCCCCCGGGGACCTCGGGCGGGGAGACTACCACTTGGCAACATAACCGTCCTCAAAAAAGGGATATCGGTGCGGTATGTGGATAAGCGGGACCCGACTGTCCGCAGGATGCCACCGTGCCGTTGCGAATTCTCCTTTTGGTTCGGTGCATTGGAAAAATTCGTGGATTTGCGTTGTTCCCGGAGTAATAAAGGAATCAGCGGAACCGGTACGTGGAAGGAACGGGAGAGACGATGCGTTTTTTGTCACCTTTGCGCCTGATGGCCGTGTTTTTCCTGATGACGATACCTTTGGCCGGGGCGGGTTGGGCGGCCCCGGTGGCCCCGGACGCGGCCAAGGCCTGGGTCAAGGCCCTGGTCGACGACGCGACCGTGGCATTCTCGGCAAAACAGATGACGGCGGAGCAGCAGACGGGGGAGGTTCTCCGGCTGATCGAGGCCTACTCCAGTCTGGAGACGCTGTCCCGAGCCATTCTCGGCCATCACTGGGACCGGGCGGTCCCGGAAGACCAGGAGAGCTTCAAGTCCCTTCTTGGGGCCTACGTCGTCAACACCCGGGTGCCCAAGGGGGAGAACAGGAAGCCCGGACGGTCGCTGGACGTCGGGGAGGCGGAGGCGGCCGGGGAAAGGGCCGTGGTCCACAGTCTGCTGAAGACCCCCGACGAACCGCCGACTCCGATCGACTGGCTCGTCGCGGCGAAGGAGGACGGACGGCCGCTGGTGACGGACATCCTGTCCGGCGGCGTCAGTCTGGTTCGGACCACGAGGGCCGACTTCACCGCCGTCATCAACGCCAACGGCGGCAGCTTCAAGGCCCTGCTGGACGCCATGCGCGTCAAGGCGGAGGTCGCCGCCGCGGCAAAGTGACCCGCCGTGGCGGCCCGCCCCGTCCCGGTCAACCGTCCGCGGTGATCCGGTCGATCAGCTTGGCGAGAACCTGCGCCGCCTGGGCGTTGGGCACCTGACAGGTTCCGGCCTTTTCGTGGCCGCCGCCGCCGTACTGGAGCATCAAGGTGCCGATGTTGGTGGTCGAGGTCCGGTTCGTGATCGATTTGCCGACGGCGAACACCGTGTTCTGTTTCTGCACGCCCCACAACACATGGATCGAGATGTTGGTCTCGGGATAAAGGGCGTAGATCATGAAGCGGTTTCCGGCAAAAATGACCTCTTCCCCGCGCAGGTCGAGGACGACCAGATTGCCGTGAACGGTGGAGCAGCGCCGGATCTGGTCCTTGAACTTCTCCTGCTGCTCCATGTACAGATCGACGCGCTCCTTGACGTCCGGAAGTTGCAGGATGTCCGCGATGTCGTGATCCCGGCAATAATCGATCAGGTCCATCATCAACTGATAGTTGGAGACCCGGAACTCGCGGAACCGCCCGAGACCCGTGCGCGCATCCATCAGGAAGTTCATCAGCGCCCAGCCCCTGGGCTCCAGGATGTCCTCCTGGCTGTACTGGGCCGAGTCTCCCTGATCCACCGCCCGCATCATCTCCTCGGAAATGGACGGGAAGGCCTCCTTTCCGCCGAAGTGGTCATACACCACCCGGGCCGCCGACGGGGCCTCGGGGCTGATGATGTGGTTATCCCGGCGGCCGACGCGGATGGTCTCGCTCAAATGATGGTCGAAGGCCAGATGCACGCCGTTCACATAGGGAAGATTGGTGGTGATGTCGTTGCCGGTGATGGCGACCTTGCCGTCCTGCATGTCCTTGGGGTGAACGAACTTGATGTCGTCGATCATGCCGCGTTCCTTCAGCAGGATCGCGCAGACCAAACCATCGAAGTCGCTTCGCGTCACCAGTCGGAATTTCTTGTCGGACATGCCTCGCCCCCCTCTTGTCTCGCTGCGTCTCTCCGCGCATCCCGGCAGAGGGTAGCAAAGGCCGGGCCTTTGCGAAAGGCGGGAAACGCCGTTCCCGTGGATTTCAGGGCTCCAGGGCCAGATCGTCGCGGTGGATGATTTCGTCGCGTCCGTGGAAGCCGAGCAGGGTCTCGATGTCGGCGGTCCGATGGCCCATGATCCGCAGGGCGTCCCGAGCCGAATAGGCCGTCAGTCCCCGGCCGACGATCCGTCCGGAACGGTCGCGCACCACCACGGCGTCCCCGCGCTGGAAATCGCCCTCGACGTCCACGACTCCGGCGGGCAGAAGACTGCGCCCATCATGGAGGGCCGCAACGGCGCCGTCGTCCACCACGACCGTTCCCGCCGCCGTCAACGTTCCGGCGATCCACCGCTTGCGCGCGGCATGGGGCTCGGCGACGGGCAGGAACCAGGTGCACCGCCCGCCCCGCTCCAGCGTCCCCAGGGGATTCATCGGGCGGCCCGGAGCGATGGCCATGCGGCACCCGGCTCCCATGCAGATGCGCGCCGCCAGCAGCTTGGTCACCATGCCGCCCGACCCGACCCCGGACAGGGAGGCTCCGGCCATGGCCTCGATATCCGGCGTCAACTCGGAGACCACGGGAATGAACGTGGCATCGGGGTGGGTCTGGGGATTGGCGGAATACAGTCCGTCGATGTCCGACAGCAGCACCAGGGCGTCGGCGACGATCATTTCCGCCACCCGCGCCGCCAGCCGGTCGTTGTCGCCGAAGCGGATTTCCTCGGTGGCGACGGTGTCGTTCTCGTTGATCACCGGCACCGCTCCCAGCCGGAGCAGCGTTTCCAGGGTATAGCGCGCGTTGAGATAACGCTTGCGGTCCTCCGAG
>JADGDA010000279.1 GCA_015228695.1 Alphaproteobacteria bacterium | reverse complement strand
CCCGCTTCCGGCGGAGAGGGGCATAACGCCCACCATGCCGGCCAGGCATTCCAGGGCCAAGTGCTCCAGGCCGTGGACGGCCAGCCGGTGGTGATCCCCGGCGACTCCTGGCTTCTGAAGGCGGATTTCGTGCGCGAGGGACCGGACCTTATCCTGCGCGGGCAGGACGGGGCCGAGATCATGGTCCGCGACTATTTCGCCTCGGAGACCCCGCCCGACCTGTTGACGGGCGGCGGCGCGATCATCCGCGGCGAACTGGCCGAGCGTCTGGCCGGCCCGCAGGCCCCCGGCCAGTACGCGCAGGCGGCCCCGGTCACGGAGTCCGAGCCCATCGGTCGCGCCGAGACCGTCAAGGGCACCGTCGAGGTCACCCACGCCGACGGAACCAAGGGAGTCCTGACGAAGAACGCGCCGCTGTATCAGGGCGACGTCCTCCATACCTCCGGGGAAGGTTCGGTGGGCATTGTGTTCGCCGACCACACGGTGCTGTCGCTGGGCGCCAACGGACGCCTCACCCTCGACGAGATGGTCTACGACCCGGCAACCAAGGTCGGGTCCTTCAACGCCTCGGTGGTCCAGGGCGTGTTCTCGTTCGTCAGCGGTGAAATCGCCAAGTCCGGCATGGACGCCATGACCATCCACACCCCCGTGGCCACCATCGGCGTTCGCGGCACCAAGGTCGCGGGCAAGGCGGCGGCGGAAGGCACGCAGAACACCATCAGCCTGTTGCCGGACGACAGCGGCCATGTGGGCGAGATCGCGGTGTCCAACTCGGGCGGAATGCAGATTCTCAACCAGCCCGGCGCGACCACCCATGTGACCAGCTTCTTCCAAGCGCCTCCGGTCCCCGTGATGCTGCCGGTCCAGGAGATTCAGCAGCAGTTCAGCCAAGCCCTGACCTCCATGCCGCCCCAGCCGACGGCGCAGACCCAGAACAACGCCGACCAGAACACCACCGAGGGCCAGCAGGAGGCCAGGGCCGACCAGCAGCAGGGCGAAGGCAAGGCTGAGGGAAAAGGCGAAGGCAAGGGTGAAGGCGAAGGAAAAGGCGAGGGAGAGGGCAAGGGAGACGGAAAGGACCTCGAAGGCAAAGAGGGTAAAGAGGGGAAGGAAGGCAAAGAGGGAAAGGAAGGCGAGGGGAAGGACCTCGAAGGCAAGGGTGAGGGCAAGGACGCCGAGGGCAAGGGCGAGGGCAAGGAAGGCCCCCCGACCGGCCCCGACGGCAAGCCCCTGGGACCCGCCGAGGGCGGTCCTCCGGTCGGAGCCGACGGCAGACCCCTGGGACCCGCCGAGGGCGGACCCCCGATCGGAGCCGACGGCAGACCCCTGGGACCCGCCGAGGGCGGACCTCCGATCGGAGCCGACGGGCGTCCGCTGGCCGGCGAGGCCGGAGGCTTCGGGCCGGGACCAAACAACGCGGGCTTCGGACCAGGGCCGGGGGATACGGGGTTCGGACCGGGGCCGAACAACACGGGCTTCGGGCCGGGGCCGGGCGATACCGGGTTCGGGCCGGGGGCGAACAACGCGGGCTTCGGACCGGGACCGGGCGATACCGGGTTCGGGCCAGGGCCAAACAACGCGGGCTTCGGACCGGGAGCAAACGATCCCTTCGGAGCGCAGGGAGGGAACCTCTTTGGCGCGACGACCGGTAATCCCTTTGGTCCGACGGGAGGAAGTCCCTTCGGATCGGCGACCGGTAATCCCTTTGGCCCGGTGGGGGGGAGTCCCTTCGGTGGGGGGGAATACGGCCTCGGCCCCGTAGGTGGTGATCGACAGGACATCTTCGTAGGGGGAGGCTATTATAATCCGTTCGGAGGGGGGGGGTACGACACGATCGGAAACCCCTTCGGCGGGGGATACGACCCCTTCGGCGGAGGGCGATCCGATCCCTACAACCCCTTCGGACCGGCAACCGGCGGCGATCCGTTCGGCGTCGGGATGTATGGTCCCTACGATCCCAACGCGGGGGCTTTGTACGGTGATAATGGGGCCTACGACCCCTACAGGACCTACGACCCGTTCACAAACGTCACCGACAACGACGATGACCAGACCAACACCAACACCAACACGGCGACCACCGTGTTCGAGCGCATTCTGTTTGGGACGGCCGGCAACGACGAGCTGATGGGGCCGTCGGGCGCCAACGTGAATTTCTACTTTGCCCCGAACCTGCGCACCGGCGCCGACGTGATCCAGTCCTCCGGGGTGAACAGCCAGATTTCCTTCGACCTGCTCGCGAACGTGAAGATCAAGTTGACGATGAATTCCACGACGCCCCGCGACGGCGTGATGTCCATCTGGAACGGCAACGTGTTCGTCGACGACACGAGCGTGGGGGCGGACAGCACCATCACGTTCCACAACATCGCCCAGTACATGTTCTCGACCGCCTCGACGGCCATGGCGTCGGACTTCGTGTCGGGGACCAGCGCGGACAGTTCCCAGGGCACGACGAGCGCCCCACCGGCGGACGGGGACATCATCCGCTTCAAGGAATCTCTCGCCCTCGGCGGGGTCGGATACATGCTGGCCGGGACCGACGCGGCGGACGGCTTCACCACCTCCACCGCCTACGACAACACCCCGCAGCCGGAGGGCGTGCTGATCTTCGGGCGGGGGGGCGGCGACACGTTCGCCATCAATAACAAAGGCGACCACATGATCATTGGCGGGGCGACGGCCGCCGCCGACAACGTGAACGGCGGCAACGGCTACCCGACGACCAACATCAATCATTTCGACTATAGCGGCCAAACCGTCCATCCCATTTATGCCTATCTGTACTCCACGGGGACAGGAACGATGGGCGGCGATGCCTCCATCACCAACGACCCCAACCACACCCTGGGTACCTCGGACAGGCTGATGGACCAGTTGTGGGACGTGGGCGCCCTGACCGCCACGGGCTTCGCCGACAATATCCGCGTCAACGGCGGGGCTTACTATGCGATCAACGGCGGGGCCGGCGACGACACGATCCTGCTGGCCGGGACGGATGTGAAGGTCGGCTCGATCAACGGCGGGGACGGAACCAACGACATCGTCGCCCAGCATATCTACACCAATGGAACCTACGGTTCCGCCGACATGCCGCAGTTGACCGCCGTCGAAGCCCTGAAGCTGGAAGGGATGACGAGCGGCTCGACCACGATCACGGGCATCAACACCTCCGACCACCTCGTGTCGTCCATCAACGTGGCCCTCCAGGACAACAGCACCATGACCTTCAGCGGCTCCGGCGACATGAACGGGGTCAGCTATATCACGTTCAAGGAGATGTACTCCGCCAGCAGCACCCCTATGCCGAAGATCGCCTATACGGCGGGAACCACCGTGGTGACCGGGATGGGGGGGAGCGACACACTGACCG
>JADGDA010000278.1 GCA_015228695.1 Alphaproteobacteria bacterium | reverse complement strand
CCGAGAAGATGACCATCCCCGGCACCTTCGACCCGAGGGTCGCCAGAGTGGTCATGTTGGCCACGTAGCCCGAGGTGAACAGAAGCGCCGCCTCCTTGCCGCACCAGGAGGCCAATTCCTGCTCCAGCAGGACGTGATAGTGGTTGGTGCCGGAAATATTGCGGGTGCCTCCGGCCCCGGCTCCGCAGGTCCGGACGGCGTCGAGCATGGCCCCGACCACGGCCGGGTGATGCCCCATGCCCAGATAGTCGTTGGAGCACCAGATGGTGATCTCCTCGACCTTGCCGTCGCGGTAGTTGCGCGCCCTGGGGAAGGAGCCGACCACGCGCTCGATATCGGTGAAGACGCGGTAACGCCCTTCCGCCCGCAGTTCCCCGAGCCGTTGCGCGAAGTAGGCCTCATAATCCATGGAAAAAACCTTCCGGCAATGGAGCCCAGCGATCCTAATCAGCCAAGGCCGGGGGCGCAAGCCCGTCACCGGGGGGCGGATCATCTCCGAGGGGTTGAAGGGAGTCCACGGGAAGCCGGTCCATCCGGGTCAACAGGTAATCCAGGTCGTCCTGCGCGAAGTCCACGCCGAGGTCTCCGTAGCGGGTGAGGATGCGTTCGATCACCCGCCGCTGATAGCGCTCGCGGTCGTTGGGCTCCCCGTCGAAGGGGGTTTCGCGGATGGTGTCCACGCCGGCCCGGACGGCGGGGTAGTAGGACGGCGGCAGTTTGGCCTTGGCGCAGATGCCCTTCAGCCCCAGCGGGCCGGAATCGTGAATCAGCTTCCTCGCCCCCACCACATTGACCCCGGCAAGGGCCGCCAGGGCGTGTTCGAAAAACGCCATGTCGCCCATGCATACCGCCCGCACCACGATCGAGGGCGTAAGGCGGTCGTTCCCGAGCAGATGCCGGATCAGGGTTTCGACGTCGTCATCGCTCGACTCGGCGGCAAGACCGATTGTCACCCGCTCGCGGGCCTGCAACACGAGATCGGCGGTCAGGGCCGCCGGAAGCTCCGGCCGGGCCATTAACCGGGCCTTGATGTGTTCGGAGACCATGGCGACCAGTTTCTCGGTCACGGTCACCGGCAGCCGTTCCCGGTCGGCGAGCGCGCCCTGAACCGTCTCCCGGTCGCCGAATCTGTCCACCACCCGGTGGAGCGATCCCTCGGACAGGTCGGCTCCGTCGTTGGCGACCAGGGTCGCCACCACCTCCTCGTTGCCGCAGTCCACCAGGGCGTCGGCGACCGCCTCGTCCACATGGGCGCGCCGGGCCACCGCCTTCTGTTTCTCGGCCCCCCGGCCGCGCACGATCTCGACCAGATCGTCGGCGGTCAGCACCTCGGAAAACTGGAGCATGGGCAGGGCCACGGTCTCCTCGTCCAGGGCGAGGGCCCTCGCGATGTCGTGGGGCACCTGGGGATTTTGCTTGAGGTTGGCCGACAGGGCCTCGCGGACGCGGATTTCCGCGTCGCGCAGCATCAGACGGAAAATATCCTCCGCCAACGCGCGTTCGCTTTCCGAGAACGCGCCCGCGTCGAACCCGCGCGCGATCCTCTCCGCCGTCTCGGCCCGCGCCGAGCCGGAGGGGTCCGCGAGCAAGCGCGCGACGTCCGCCGTCGAAAGACCGCCTTCCTCCATGGCTCCCAAACCGCTCCTCCCCGGCACACTGTAGCACACCGGCGCTTTGCGCCACCGTCTTATCATGCTTCGCGGCTTGCGCACATCCGGGGGAGTGCCTAGATTGCCACCCGCCTGAATGTTTGCCCGAGGATACGCGCATGCGCCTTTCCGCCTACCTGCTGCCGACGCTGAAGGAAAATCCGGCCGAGGCGCAGATCGTTTCCCACCGCCTGATGCTGCGGGCGGGCATGGTCCGCCAGCATGCGGCCGGCATCTACAACTGGCTGCCGCTGGGGCTGCGCGTCCTGCGCAACATCGAGCGGATCGTGCGCGAGGAACAGGACGCGGCCGGCGCGCAGGAGGTCTTGATGCCGACCATCCAGTCGGCCGAGCTGTGGAAGGAATCGGGGCGCTACGACGACTACGGCAAGGAGATGCTCCGCATCACCGATCGTCACGACCGGGAGATGCTCTACGGGCCGACCCACGAGGAGGTCGTCACCGACATCTTCCGGCAGAACGTGAAGAGCTATCGCGACATGCCGAAGATGCTCTATCAGATTCACTGGAAATTCCGCGACGAGGTGCGTCCCCGCTTCGGCGTCATGCGCGGACGCGAGTTCCTGATGAAGGATTGCTACTCCTTCGACATGGATTATGCCGGGGCGCGGGCGTCCTATAACCGGATGTTCGTGGCCTATCTGCGCACCTTCGCCCGCATGGGCCTGAGGGCGATCCCCATGCGGGCGGACCCCGGCCCCATCGGCGGCGACATGAGCCATGAATTCATCATCCTGGCCGATACCGGCGAGAGCGGCGTGTTCTGCCACAAGTCCTTCCTGGAAAAGCCGATTCCGGAGGCTGCGGATTACGGCAAGGACTTGCAGCCGATCGTGGACGACTGGACCGGCTCCTACACCGCCACCGACGAGAAGCACGATCCCGAGGCGGACGCCGTGAAGGCCATCGGCGCCGATCTGGTTTCCGCCCGAGGCATCGAGGTCGGGCACATCTTCTACTTCGGCACCAAGTATTCGAAGGCCATGAACGCCGTCGTCGCCGGTCCCTCGGGCGAGCCGGTCACGGTCGAGATGGGCTCCTACGGCATCGGCGTCTCGCGTCTGGTCGCCGGGATCATCGAAGCGTCCCACGACGATGCCGGCATCATCTGGCCGGAGAGCGTGGCGCCGTTCAAGGTGGGCCTCATCAACCTGAAGACAGGCGATGCCGCCACCGACGGCGCATGCGAGGGGCTCCACTCCGCCCTGCGCCGCGCCGGGGTCGATGCGCTCTACGACGACCGCGACGAACGCGCCGGCGCCAAGTTCGCCGACATGGACCTGATCGGCCTGCCCTGGCAAGTGATCGTCGGGCCGAAGGGCGTGGCCAAGGGCATGGTCGAACTGAAATGCCGCGCCACCGGCGCGCGGGAAGAGGTGACGGCCGAAACGGCCGTGACGCGGCTGACATTGTAGGAACAATGGGTTGCAAGTCGTTCCGAATGAACTGCATACTCTGCCGACTCGGCTGAAGGGCCGGGGGTTCGGAGGAATGCACGGACCATGGACACGGTTTCCCTTGCCGGCGTGGCGTTGTTGATTGCTTTCGTGGCCGTGTTCGCGGTCGTGGTGGTCTCGTACATGTCATCGCTGGTCAAGAACGCCTATCAGATCAAGATCGAGATCCGCTCCGAGATGGAGGACGGGCTCCGCCGCATGTCCGACGACAGCGAGAAATGGGTGCGGATGACCAAGCGCGACCTGCTG
>JADGDA010000277.1 GCA_015228695.1 Alphaproteobacteria bacterium | reverse complement strand
TTCTACCAGCGTTTTTCGCCCCGGAAACCTCTCAGAAGCCGGTCCAACTGCCGTTTCTAGGATCATCACTGTAGCGGGCGAAGGCACCAGTCGTTAGCCGATCCAAGGTGAGTTTGCAGACAGGGTGCCGCAGCAGGCGGTTCAGCCGATACCGCTCTTGATAGGCACTCTTCTTAGTCGGGGTAACCGTGTCCCGATACCGTTCGATCAGGTCGGCAAGCGTGGTGGTCGCCAGTTCGACCACGAGCGCGGGTTCCTCGGCAGAGTTCAATTCGGCTTCTTTGGCATGCGCCCAAGCGACAGCATCAGCCTTCTTCGCGAATGTGCGCGAAATGGTTTTTTGATCGGCGCGGCGCACCTGAGCCTGCCAATTTCCCGAACGTTTTCTGATGCTTGCCAAGGTTGAATCGAGCCTCGCTGTGCCAAAACTGTGACAAAGCGGCTGATTAGGAGCGTTTTTGGGCTCATCGCCCGAGGGGTTGTCT
Organism: Alphaproteobacteria bacterium; assembly: GCA_015228695.1. Taxonomy (GTDB): domain Bacteria; phylum Pseudomonadota; class Alphaproteobacteria; order Rhodospirillales; family Rhodospirillaceae; genus JADGDA01. The sequence goes on along the minus strand of JADGDA010000277.1, from coordinate 2,892 downwards.
CACTAGTGTGTTGAAAACATTAGGAGATTTGTTGGAGCGGGTGAAGGGAATCGAACCCTCGTCGTAAGCTTGGGAAGCTTCTGCTCTACCATTGAGCTACACCCGCGACGCGGAGAATCTAGCGGGTTTCCGGTGGCGGGGCAAGGGGGGCGGTGGCTGGAAAATGTGATGGGGGGTGGGGTGCGTTTTTCATCGGGACCGTTGAGATACGTCTTGCCATTTTGGCCGGATTCCATGAAACGTCGCCGTCATGGGCAAGGCGCGGGAAGCAGTGGTTGCGGTCTATAGCGTGTTCTCCGCCTGCGTTTCCGCGCACGCGGGCGAACAGCCGAAGCTGTTCCCGTCGCCGACCTTCGTCGAGCCCCGCTTCCTGATCCGCCACGCCGGCGAGGACCTGCCGCCCCTGATGCTGCTGCCCGACATCGCGACGGCGGCGCCGCTCCTGCCCCCGCGCGGGACGGTTCCCGAAGAGCTGCGGGGGGTGCCGCGCCGGGTTGCCGCGAAGTCCGATGTGGTGGTGAGCGGCGGTTATGAGGGAGCCGGCGACATCGCCACCGCCGCCGCCCTCGCACACCGGGAAGCCGATGCCAGCGCGCTGTGGGGGGCGGCCCGTGGCGACCGGGTCAGGCCCTATCGCGACGGCGGCGGAGGGCGGGTCGGCTATGCCTATGACCGGTTGAACACGCAACTGGCGGCCAGCCACCGCTTCGCTCCGGACAGCCGCCTGTCGCTGTTCGGCATGCGCGATGCCTACCACGACGGCCGAATTCCCCACTACGGCGTGGACGTCACCGACATGGAGCGGGGGCTGGCGACCGCCGTCCTCGACCACGCGCCGGGAAGCGGTTGGTTCGATCGCATCGAGGCGGGCGTCAGCGTCGCCACCACCGCCTATGACGCGGACAATGTCTCCCTGCGCGGAAAGGGTGCGCTCGGGCTGGCCTATGACGCCGACTGGATCGTCTCCCGCGGTCTGGTGCGGGGCGAGTTCGCGACCGGAGCCTTCCGCAACGCGGTGACCGTCGATGCCGGGCTGCACCGCTACCTCACGGTCATGGACACGCGCTTTCCGGGGGCGGGACGGGCGAGTTGGCGTCTGCCCGAGGTCGAAATCGCCCAGACCGGCGTGACGGTGTCCTCGACGGTGGCTCCGGCTCCGGGCGATACGCTGTCGGCCGGCCTGCGGCTGGATGCGGTACAAAGCCGGGCCGGCGCGGCCCACGCCATGCCGAGCGTTCCCGGCGCGACCGCAGCGGCGTTCAACCTCTCGCCGCAGACGTTGTGGGAGGCCTATTACGGCCCGAACCGCCGCAACGACCCGGTCGACCTCAACCTGAGCGGCCGGCTGCGCTGGCAGCATGCCGTCGGCGACGACGCGATCCATCTCGACGTCCGCCGGTTGGTGCGCACGCCCGATCCGGGCGAGCGGTTCTTCGGCGGTTCCGGTCCGGCCGCGCTGATCCAGGTCGGCAACCCCGAACTGTCACCGGAGGCGCACCACCGCCTGGAGGTCGGCGGCACGATGAAATCGGCCCGCTGGAGCGGCCATCTGTCGCCCACCGCCGCGCCTGGCTCGTTCATGCTGTCCGGCAACGTGTCCCACGACCACATCTCCGACTTCATCACCGCCGACCGGGCGCGGGGACAGGCCGGAATTTTGAAGGCCGACGGCGGCATCGTGTACCGCAACGTCGATGCCTATCTGACCGGGATCGGCGCCGAGGGCCGATTGAACGTGGCGGAGGGGCTGGGGGCGCGGCTGCGTCTCGGGTGGACGCGGGGCGGCAATCTCACCGACGGCCGTCCGCTCTATCAGATCCCGCCGCTCGAAGGCGAGGCGGCGGTCGAATACCGCCGCTCGAAGGCGAGGCGGCGGTCGAATACCGCCGCGACCTGGCCGTGGAGACGAGCGCCACCGTTGCCGCCGTGATGCGCTTCGCCGGGGGCCAACACCGGGTGGACGCCTTCACCGCCACAGGCTCCGGCCAGGACACCGGCGGGGCGACCGGGGGATTCGCCGTGCTCGACCTGGTGGCGGGCCTTGCCGTCGGCGGCCGGGCCGTGGTGAGCCTCGGCATGACCAATGTCCTGGACAAGCGCCACCATCCGCACGTCAACCCGGTCCCGCAAGGCCCGACCACGCAACCGTTGGCGGCGCCGGGCCGAAGCCTGTTCCTGACGACGACGGTGACGTTCTGAAAGGGGGAGACGTTATGCCGACGGCGATCCGGTGGCTCGTGTTCGTGCTCGTGCTCGTCCTGCCCATGGCGGCCGGGGCCGGGGTGCCGCTGCGACTCGACGGCGGGGAGGGGCGGCAGGATCTGGCGGGACACCTGGAGGTTCTGGAAGATCCGTCCGGCGGCCTGACCATCGACGACGTCACCGGTGCGGAGCAGGCCGGGCGATTCGTGCCGTTGCCGGGGAATCTCGCGGCCGGCTTCACGGCGTCCGCCTTCTGGCTCCGCTTCACCGTCGCCCCGTCGCCCCGGCCGCCGGACGACCGGCTGCTGGAGGTCGAGATGCCTTATCTCGATCACGTCGAACTGTTCGCGCCCGACGGCCGGGGCGGGTTTACCGCGACCCGGCTGGGCGATCGCCTGCCGTTTGCCGAGCGTCCGATCAGCTACCGCAATTTCCTGTTCGCCCTGCCCGTGCCGGACGACGCGCCGAGGACCTTTCATCTGCGCGTCCTGACGACCAGCACCATGGTGGTCAAGGCCAGGGTGTGGAGCGGGCGGACCTTCGCGGAGGCCAAGACCCGCGAGGACGTCGTGCTCGGGGTCCTCCACGGCGCCCTCATCGCCCTGCTGCTCGCCAGCGTCGTCCAATATCTGGTGACACGCGACGGCGTCTATCGCCGGTACAGCTTTTATGTGCTCTTTTCCGAGCTTG
>JADGDA010000276.1 GCA_015228695.1 Alphaproteobacteria bacterium | reverse complement strand
ATGATCCAGTCGTGGAACGCCGCCAAACGCTTGTCCCACCCGGCGACCTTCAGCACGTTGGCGGTGGAATACCCCTGAAGGGTCCGGACGCCGTTCTCCCGCAGCCAGGTGTGCTGGCTCAGGGGAACCATGGTGCTGCCGTTGGGCGAGGCCACGTCGCAGATATCAATGAAGCGCCCGCCGCCGTCCTTGAGCAGGACCCAGACGATGCCCTTGTGGCTGCTGGCGCGTTCCGTTGCGGCGAGGGTGACGCCGTTGCCGGCGGTGATCCACTGCTTGGGGGCGCTGCGGGGGGTGATGTGCCGGGTGACGCCCTGGGACAAGCCGGCGATCCAGGCGTCGAGGGGACCCGTCAGGGCCGAGACGAGGGCCGGCGAGCCGGACGCCGCCGCCAGTTGCCCGGCGTCGATGCGGACCAGAACCACGTCGCCGACGGCCAGGGCCACCAGGGACAGGCCGTTGTCGGGGTCCTCCACCGGCACGCCCCAGGCCAGCCCCCCCCGGTCGATGGAGCAGAGATATTCCCGCGCGCCGACCTGGACCCCGTCCTTGCGGTGGACCATGAAGATTTCGAGGGAGCCTTCCCCGACGAACCAGACGTCGTCCGGGTTTTGCAGAGGTATCTGCGCGCCCGCCCGATGGGGCGTTCCGTCGCCGGTGATGCCGAGCAGCGCCGGCAGTCCGATTTTGGAGGGAGTGGCGTTGTTCATGTCCGCCTACCCTTCGACCAGTTGCCGGTACAGCCCGCCGGCCTCCACCAGGGACTGGTGGGTGCCGCGCTCGGCGATCTTTCCCCGGTCGAGCACGATGATTTCGTCGCAGTCGCGGATCGTGCTCAGCCGGTGGGCGATGATGATGCAGGTGCAGCCGCGGCGGCGGATGTTGTCCACCATTTCCTTTTCCGTCGATGCGTCCAGGGCGCTGGTGGCCTCGTCGAGCACCAGAACGGCCGGATTTCCCGCCAGGGCGCGGGCGATTTCGATGCGCTGGCGCTGCCCGCCGCTGAAATTGCGCCCTCCTTCCTGCACCTTGTGTTCGTAGCTGTCGGCCCGCTCGGCGATGTCGTCGTGGATCAGGGCGTCCCGGGCGGCCCGGACGATCCGGTCTTCGGGCATGGTCTCGTCCCACAGGGTGATGTTGTCGCGGACCGTTCCCTCGAACAGGGCGATGTCCTGATCGACCATGGCGAGGGAATTGCGGAAAACCTCGCGGGGGATATCGTTGGCGGGCACGCCGTCGAACAGGATGTCGCCCGACCACGGCTGATGGAGACCGGCGACGATCTTGCCGACGGTGGACTTGCCGCTTCCCGAGCCCCCCACCAGGGCCACGCGGGAACCGGGCGCGAGTTCGAGGCTGAACCCGGAAATCATCGGCGGATCGGTGGGAATGAACCCGAAGGTCAGATCGCGGATCGAAACCTGCCCTTTCAGCTTGATCTGCCGCGCGTCCAGGTCGACGGGAGCGATGTCCGCTTTGGCGGAGTCGTCCTCCCCCGGCTGGGCCCCGGCCTTCGGCGGAGCGGGGACCCTCGGCGGAGCGGGAGGCGGCAGGGGGGGGCGCGTCCTGAACTCGGGGTCCACCTCCTGCGCCAGGACATCGTCCAGCCGGCCGATGTAGCCCTGGGCTTCCTGAAGCTGGGCCCCCAGGTTCACGAGGCCGATCACCGGCGCGCTGAAGCTCGCCATGAGCGCCATGAACGCGAACAGGACCCCGACCGTGATCGTCCCGTCCATGACCCGCGTTCCGCCGATGACCAGAATCGCCGCCGTGCTGAGGGTGGCGAGCAGCGTCGGCGCGACGCCGAGAACGGCGCGGTAACGGGACAGCGCCTGTTCCGCGTTGACCACCTTGGCGTGATAGCCGGACCAGCGGGTGAACAGAAGGTTCTCGGTGCCGCTCGCCTTATAGCTGTCGATCATCTGCAAGCCCTGCATGGCGATGCCGGTCAGCTTGCCCCGGTCGAGGAGGAGTTTCTGGTTGGCGTCGTTGATCCCGCGCGCGACCAGCCCGAAGGCGAGCAGGTTGACCATCGCGAAACCGATGCCGATCACCGTCAGAAGGGGATCGTACTGCACCATGATCAAGGCATAGATCGCCATGGTGACGAGATTGAGGATGGTCAGCCCCAGATCGCCCGCGACCAGGGAGGCGATGCGGTCGTTGAGCGCGACCCGCGACCCGATCTCACCGCCGTAGCGCTGGGAAAAGAACCCGATCGGCAGCCGCAGCACATGCCAGAAGAACTCGCTCGACGCGATCACCGACAGCTTGGTCTGAAGACGCAAAAGGAAATGCGCCTGCATCCAGGTCAGGCCGAGACGCAGGAACGCCGCCCCCACCATGGCCGCCAGCAGCGGCAACAGCCAGTCCTTCAGCCCCTGGATCATGTAGTAATCCACGAACACCCGCGAGAACGCCGGCACCAGGAGCCCCGGCACCACCAGCCCGGCGCTCGCCAGCACCACGAACAGGAACGCGGAGCGGGAGCCTCCGAGACGGCGCAGGAGCCCGGCCACGACGCTGGGCGGGCGGCCGGCCGGCTTGAAATCCGGCCCCGTCTCGAACGCGAGGGCGACCCCGGTGAAGGACTCGGCGAACTCCTGTTGCGAGACGGCCCGTGGCCCGGTGGCGGGATCGTTGAGGAAGACCCGGTCCTTCCCGAACCCCTCCACGACGACGAAATGATTGAAATTCCAGAAGATGATCAGGGGCAGGGGCAGATTGCGCAGGGCCTCGGGCTCCATGGTGAAGCCCTTGGCCTTGACCCCGTAGCGGCGCGCGGCTTTGACCAGATTGCTCGCCTTGGTCCCATCGCGGGAGACGCCGCAGGCGTAGCGCAATTCCTCCAGGGGCACGAACAGCCCGAACCGGCCGAAAATCATCGAGAGACAAGCCGCCCCGCATTCGACCGCCTCCATTTGCAGAACGGTCGGGGTACGCACCCTTATGGGTTTCTGGGGTGTCGGGTCTTGCTGCGCCACGGGGCCTCCCTCAGGCTCTCAGTGTCTGACTCGAAAATGAAATGTTCATAATCAATGCGTTACAAAGTATCGTCGTGGCCGGACTTGATCCGGCCATGTGTGGACGGCCCCTGCGTTGCAAGGGAAAAGTGACGGATGGCGGCGCCGGGTCGGGTGCGGTCATGTGTCCGGCCTGTTGATGCGGCACGGATGGCCGCTGGCCCTGATGATATCCGCGGAGCGGCTCCCAAAATCATCCACACGAGCTTTTCGCTCGATGGCCGTACAGGGTTTTGCCGCTTCTCGGATCGACCGACGGTGCTCATCACGCTCTATCGCCCTCGCAATCTGGTCCTGTTGCCGGCAATCCCGCCGGTGTTTGTTGCGCCTATGCGGCTTGGGCGGCGCTCACTGGTTCTG
>JADGDA010000275.1 GCA_015228695.1 Alphaproteobacteria bacterium | reverse complement strand
CCAGGGAGACTTGAAATCCCACCACTTGGCGCTGTTGAACAGGTAGTCGAACCCGCCCGAACGCAACGCCGCGATCTGATCCAGGCGGCAGCCCAGGGTTTCGGCGAAGAAGACCGTGTCCTTGCGCTTGAAGCGGGCGAACGAAATCAGCCGCGACCACACCTCCGTCGGCACCAGATAGGCGGCATCGCAGCGGAACCCGCGAATCCCGCAATCGATGAAGTGGCCGACCATCTCGCCGAAGTAGCTGGTCAGTCCGGCTCGGTGGGCGGGATCGTGGTAGTCGATTTCCGCCAGATCGCCCCACACCGTCACCTTGCGGGAATCGGCGGGGTCGATGGCTCGGGGCGAGCGCAGCGACCCGTCGGGCTCGTGCAGGAACCACTCGGGGTGGCTCTCGGCCAGCAGCGAGTCCTTGGAGGTATGGTTGATGACCAGATCCATGATCACCGAGAGCCCATGCTCGCCCGCCTTCCAGCAGAAGGATTTGAGCAGGTCCTCCAGGGAATGCTCGCCGTCCCACATCATGTCGTGGATGCGGTAATAGTCCTTGACGGCGTACAGGCTGCCGGAAAAGCCCGGATAGTGGAACGGGTTCAGATAGACCCAGTCGAACCCCATGGCCTTGATCCGGGGCAGGTGGTCCTCCCACTGGCGGACCGAGCCGCACAGCAGCGGAAACAGGTTGTAAATTCGCGGACCGCCGGCCATTTCAAGCCCCCCCTTGATTCCATTCGGCAAGAGCAACAATCCTCAATCGCGGGGATCGGCGCAACGGGAAAAAGAGGGGGGAATTTCAGAGCCCCAACAGGGATGGAATACGGGGGACGTCCTGCTCCTGGTCGTCATGAATGATGACGAACAGGGCGTCGGCGTGGATGTCCCCGGTCCGGACCGGGTTCGCGAACACCTGCCCGTTGCCGTCGGCGTAGCCGATGGGCGTGCCGATCCCGGCGTCGATCAGGGCGCGGCAGACCTCCCGCCAGGGACCGTTCCAGGTCCGGGGCAGGTCCACCCGGTTGCACTCGTCCCCCTCGGCGGTGAACAGGGTGGAGATGATGTGCTCCGCTCCGGGGGCGACCACGGAACGGGCCAGCATTTCCGGATAGCCCCGCATCGGCCGCACCACGGAGGAGGCCCCCGCGGCGCGCAGGCGAGGGGCGTTGCCGTCGTCCACGCACTCGGCGATGACGGGGGCGGTACAGCCGGCCCGGCGCAGGCGGTCCACCGTGTCGAAGGTCACGGCGTCGCTGGCCGAGTCGACCTCGGAATGGGCCAGCACGATCGCCACCCGGATACGGTCGGGATGGACCGCCTCCAGGGCCCCGCGCGCCGTCGGGCTGCCGTCGTAGTGGGCGATGCCAAGCTCCCGCAGCCGGGGAGGCAGTCCGGCGGCGGCGAACATCGGTGTCAGGAGCAGGATCGGGGTGTCCGTCCACCTTGGATCGGCGTGGACCTGGGCCGCGAGCCGCGCGAAGAAATCCGCCGCCCTCTCCAGGGACTGGCGGTCTTCTCCCGGGTTCGGATTTCCGATGACGAGCAGATGATCGTGCATGTTCCAATCCCAGCTTCCATGCAGTTTGCGTTCCGCCTTGGCAGTCTTGACGTCGAACCAGTCGTTGACCGCCTTGGCAAGGATGAAGATTCCACAGCCGTACATCAGGACGACGGTCGCCAGCCGCCCGGCGGTGGTTTTCGCGGAGAGATCGCCATAGCCGACCGTGGTCGCGGTGGTGGCGGTCAACCAGAAGCCGTCCATCACGCTCATGCCTTCCAGCGCGACCATCGCGCCCGTGTGCGCGGCAAGGACCAGCACGAAGGCCAGGGCGAGGCGGAGATGGCCCCGGCCATCGACATACCCCTTCCGGTAGCGCCGCAGCCGTCGTTTCCGGATATGCAGGAGGAGCGGGTGGGGCACGGTCTCGGGCTCTCAGCGAATCAGATGGGGAAGGAAGCGGCTGGTGTTGACGGTGATCGGCCCGTCATCCTCGCGCATCCCGAGGCCGCAGGGTTTCCCGGCAACGATCCAGGATCCCGCCACGGCATGGTGGGCGCGGCCGTCGGGGCCGGTGAACCTGGGCAGGGGATGGTAGGCCTGGACCACGAAGCCCTCGGCGCCATAGGGGCCGTCGATGGCAAGGCCGCCGCCCGGAGCATCCGGGTCGACGATGCGCACGTTGGCGCCTTCCCGCGACAGCAGCGGCTTCACCACATGGCGCGGCCCGATCCCGGCGGCTTCGGGGTCGTGGGCGAAAAACGCGGGCAACAGGTTGGGATGGCCCGGAAACATGCGCCACAGCCAGGGCAGCAGCCCCTTGTTGGACAGCACCATCTTCCACGGAGGCTCGATCATCAGCGGAGCGCCCGGACCCCGCAGATGCTCGCCGAACGGCTCCCCGATCAGGAACTCCCACGGGTAGAGCTTGAACAGGTTCATGATGACCCGGTCGTCCAGGTCGGTCAGGCGTCCCGCCGCATCGACGCCGATGCCTTCGATATCGAGGACGGTCGTGGCGAGGCCCGCCGGATGGGCGCACTCGCGCAGGTACAGGATGGTTCCGCGATCCTCCTCGTTGTCGGCGACGGAGGTCAGGTGCAGGGAGCGGGAGCCCTGGAGGGCGCCGTGGTCGGGCAGGATGGCGGCGAAGGCCTCGACCAGGGCTTCCTGGAGGCTGTTGAACTGGTCGCAGCCGACGGGGACGAGCCCGCGTTCGCTCGCCTCCTCCAGCCAGACCCATTGGAAAAACGCGGCCTCGTACAGGGAAGTCGGAGTATCGCCGTTCAGTTCCAGCATCTTGGCCGGCCCGTGGCCGTCGTAGGACAGGTCGAAACGGGCGTACAGATCACGGTCCCCGCGCCGCCAGCTTTCGCGGATCAGGTCCCACCAGGGCTCGGGAATCCCCATGCTCGCCAGGATTTCGTCGTCGCGGCTCGCGGCGGCGGCGACTTCGTAGGACATGTCCATCAACTCGCCGGTGGGGCCTTCCAGGTCGTTCTCGATCTGGGAGAGGGAGAAGGCGTAGCAGGCGTCCTCCGTCCAATACGGCAGGTCGTACATGGTGTGATAGTCGAATCCCAGACGTTCCGCCGTGTTCCGCCAGTCCTCCCGGGGAGTGACCGGAAGACGCTCCATCGGTCAGCCGCCGACGCCGATGGAGGCCGCGCGGGTTCCGAACCCGCCGCGGGAGAGGGTCTGGGTCTGGGGGGTGGTGGTGCGCCACGAACCGCCGCCGACCGTGGTCAGGCCGGTCCGGTCGGCGACCTGGACGTTGCTCGCGGTCCGCCAGCTTCCGGCCGAATAACCGAGGTGGGAGCCGCCGTAATAGCCGGACTGATTGCTGTACTCGTTGGGGCGGTAGAGGGGTTGGGCGTAGGGGGGCTGATTGTTCA
>JADGDA010000274.1 GCA_015228695.1 Alphaproteobacteria bacterium | reverse complement strand
AATGCTCCTGGTGCGGCGTGACGGGGACGGGGGGCGTATGATCCTCAAGCGCCCCAAGGCGGGCGCCGTTTCCGGAGACGAGGCGATCGGCCTGCGTAACGAATATGAAATCATCTCCCGCCATCGTCTATCCTGCATGCTGCCGCTGATTGGGCTGGTCGGGGCCTTTCCCGAGACCGGACTGCTGTTCCGCGACGTCGGTGGGCAGACCTGCGACCAACTGGAGCGGCTCGATCAGGACGGCCTGATCGCCCTGGCCGATTCGGTCGCCACGGCGATCGGCGAAGTGCACGCCGCCGGCATTCTGCACCGGGACATCCGGCCGTCGAACATCCTTCTCACCTCTGGGCGGGCCTATATCCTCGACTTTGCCAGGGCGCTCGTCGGCAGCCGTGAGCACAAGGATATCGACAGCCCGTGGGCGATGGCGAACAGCCTCGTCTACCTGGCGCCGGAGCAGACTGGACGCATGAATCGGCCGGTGGACTACCGCGCCGACTATTACGGGTTCGGCGTGATGCTCTACGAACTGGCATCCGGCACCCCGCCGTTTCGCGCCGACGATCCCCTGCATCTGATCTACGACCACTTGGCGACCGATCCGATACCGCCCGAGCGAATCAACCCAGCCATGTCGTCCTTCCTGTCCGACGTGGTGCTGAAGCTGCTGGCGAAGGACCCGGACCGACGCTACCAGAGCGTGGATGGCCTCAAGGCCGACCTGAAGGTGGCTGGCACCATTGCGCGGGGAGACGGGGCCGGAACGGCGACGGTCGGCGCCTTCGACATCCCGTTCCGGTTCAACGTCTCGCACCGGCTGTACGGTCGCGATCAGGAGCGAACCACTCTGCTCGCCTGCTTCGATCGCGTCTGCCAGGGAGCGCGGGAGATGCTGCTGATCGCCGGCTATTCTGGCGTCGGCAAGACGGCACTGATCCGCGAGACCTATATTCCGGTGACGCGGCAGAAAGCCTTCTTCATCGCGGGAAAGTTCGATCAGTTGCAGCGCCGGCAGCCCTACGGCGCCTGGATCGAGGCCCTGCGCAAGCTGATGGCCTTCGTCCTCGCCGAGCCGGAAGCCCGATTGCAGTCCTGGCGCGAGCATCTGACCACGGCGCTGGGTCAGAACAGCGGCGTGCTGATGGAAATGATCCCGGACCTCGCCGCCCTGCTGGGTCCGCAACCGCCGCCTGCGGAACTGCCACCAGCCGAGGCACTCAACCGCTTCAACCAGGCCTTCCGCGCCTTCATCGGTGCCTTTTGCGTTCCCGAGCGGCCGCTGGTGGTGTTTCTCGACGATTTGCAGTGGATCGATGCCGCCTCGCTCAACCTCCTCAGCCTTTTGACTGGGGACCCCGAATGCAGGTACCTGTTCCTGATCGGAGCCTGCCGGGACAACGAAGTATCGCCGACCCACCCGTTGATGCTCGCGCTTGTGGAAATGAAACGGGCAGCGGTCTTTTCCTTCAATGAAATTACCCTGCCCCCGCTGGCCGAGCCGCACGTCGAGCACCTGATCGCCGACACCTTCGCCGTGTCGGTGGCCGAGGCGCGGCCGCTGGCCAGGGTGATCGGCGCTCGGACGGCGGGTAATCCCTTTTTCCTATGGCAGTTTCTGCGCACGGCGCGGGCCGAGGGGCTGGTGTTCTTCGACACATCCGCCATGCGCTGGACTTGGCGGCTGGAAGCCATCCGGCAGCTCGACTGCGCCGACAACGTGGTCGACCTGATGCTCTACCGCTTCAACGAACTGCCGCCGCCGACGCGGACGAGCCTGTCGTGGGCCGCCTGCCTTGGCGCCCGCTTCGACCTCGACACGCTGGCGATTCTGCTGGGCGTGTCCCTGCCGGAAACCTACGCTACCCTGCTGCCTGCCCTGGAGCAGGAGTTCGTGCTGCCGCTGTCGGCGCCCGAGGTGGCCTCCTCCCGTCTGGTGATTCGCCATTACCGCTTCCTGCACGACCGCATGCAGGAGGCCGCCTATCGCGCCATCGTCGAGGAAGAGCGGCCGGTGAGCCACCGTCGCATCGCCAGCCTTCTCCTCGCCAACACGGCTGAGGACAAGCTGCACGATCGCATTTTCGAGATTGCCGACCATCTGAACCTTGCCGCCCCCCTGCTGGTGACGATCGATGACCGATTGAAGCTCGCCCGGATCAATTTGATGGCGGGACGCAAGGCCAGGGAGTCGGCCGCCTACGACGCCGCTCTGGCCTACCTGCGCGCCGGTATGGCCGATCTGCCGACCGACCTGTGGGAGAGTGAGCTGGATCTCGCCCGCGCCCTGCACCGCGAGCGCGGCGATCTTGAATACCTCAACAGCCATTTCGATCAGGCCGAGGCGTTCGTCCGCGAGGCTCTGATCCGCGAAACCGATCCGTTGCACCGGGCCGATTTCTTCCACATGCTGGTGGTCCAGTACACCTTGCGGGCCATCTACGGCAGGGCGATTGCCACCGCCCGCGAGGGACTGCGTCTCCTGTCGGTCGATCTTCCCGAGGACGACTTCGAGGCGGCCCGCGACAAGGAATTGCGGCAGGTCCGCACCCTCCTGGACGGTCGCCCGCTTTCCGCTCTGGCCGACCTGCCGGTCATGGAAGACCCGGTGCAGCACGCCGTCATGAAACTGCTGACCAGCATGGGGCCACCCTGCTACCGCTCCCACCCCCGGCTGTGGGGGGTGATCGTGGCCCGCGAAGTTCGCCTGTGCCTGGAACACGGCAACGTGCCCTCGGCCAGCTACAGCTATCCCGCTTTCGGCGGCCTGCTCACCCATGTCGGCCAGGGCACGGCCGGCGATTGCGCCGACTTGGCGGCGGTAACCCTCACTCTGATGGCGCGGTTCGCCTCCCCGGCGGACACCAGCGTCGGCTACCTGATGATTGGCAGTTCGCTCCGGCACTGGTTCGCCCCGCTAAAGGACGCCAGCCGCGATTACCTCGACGCCTACAAGACGGGGCTTGATTCGGGGAATCTCCAATACGCGGTCTACGGGTTCGGCCACAACACCTATTGCCGGTTCTACCAGGGGGTGCCGCTCGGCGAACTGATCCGCGAGACCGAGGGTTATCGCGAGTTCTGCCTGAAGCGCAACAATCTGTGGGGCATCGACCTGACCGAGGGGGCGTTGCGGGTGTTCACGACCCTGCGCGAGGCCGAGGGACCGCATGACTTCTCTTGGCGCGGCGAACCCGAGGCCGCCTACCTGGAGCGTTGCGAGGCGCATGAAAATCTTCAGGTGCTGTGCATCTATCATATCCTCAGGGCCGAAGCCCTGCTGCACCTGGAGCGGTTCGAGGCCGCCGCCACCAGCCTGGGTGAGGCCGCCCGCCGCCTCGACAGTGTTTCGACCCAGGGGTTGCTGCCGACCAGTCAGTTCCATCTGCTGCGCGG
>JADGDA010000273.1 GCA_015228695.1 Alphaproteobacteria bacterium | reverse complement strand
CGGCCGCCACGAGCCCCTGCCCAATCTTCTGCACATCGGTCACGAGGAGGCCCGCCGCCTGATGGGAGAGCGGCCCGGCGAGGGGCCGGTCGCGCGGACCCTCGACTGGGCCTACCGGCAGGAGCGGGAACGCCTTGGGCTGATCCATATCCGGGATTGGCACGATCCCGACGATCCTTCCCAGACGGAACACATCGCCCAATTCGGCCCCCATTGCCTCAAGGACACGCCCGGAGCCGCATTCGTGTTCTCCGTTCCACCGGGGGGGGAGGGCAGGGCCGAGGTGGTGGATTCCCTCACCCTGAACGACTTTTCCGGAACCCGGTTGCCCGGCATCCTGGCCCCCCTGGCGGGACGGGCGGCGCGGGTGGGGCTGATGGGGGTGTGGAGCGAGGCCAAGATCATGTTTCTGGCCTATGAACTGCGGACCCGTTACCCCGGTTTCGATCTCGCCGTCTGCTCGGCGCTGACCGCCAGTTCGTCGCGCGCCCGGCATTTCATGGCGCTGGAGCAGCTCGACCGCCTGCTGGGGGTCCGCATTCTGAACGCGCTGGGAGAGTTCACCGATTTTCTGAGCGGCGGCCGCTCCACCACGGTGCTGCCTCCGCTCCACTTCGGCGACCATCCGGACATTTCCTTCACCACCGGGGACGCTCCGGGGCAAACCGACGCCAAGCTGCTGCGCTATCTGTTCCGCGATTGCAAATCCGTGACCTTCCGCCATCTGGATGGAGGGTTTTCGGGGAATCTGGTCGCCGGAAGCAGTTCGGTGGACCTGCATGGCCACCCCCAGGCTCCCCATGTGGTCAAGATCGGCCCCTCCGATCTGATCGGGCGCGAGCGGGCCGCCTTTGAAAATATCGAGGCCGTACTCGGCAACAATGCTCCCCGCATTGCCGACTTCGCCGACCTGGAGGGGCGGGGAGCCATCAAGTACCGCTACGCCTCCATGGGCGGCGGCATCTCGACCACCTTCCAGAAGCTGTACCGGGAGGGGATGCCCATGGAGCGGGTCAGGGCGATCCTCGACACCGTCTTTGTCGAACAGTTGGGCCGTTTCCACGCCGCCGCGACCTTCGAGACCTGCGACCTCCTGGACGTCTACGGCTTTGATCCTAAATGGGCTCCGGGGGTGCGCGGGCGGGTGGAGGCCCTGTTGGGAGGACCGGTGGACGGCGACACCCTCCGCCTCGGCAACGGCGTCACCTGCCCCAACCCGTGTCTCTTCTACGAGCGCGATCTGGCCCGCCTCGGCGGGAGAGGACCGGATGGAGCCCATTTCTCCTACGTCCACGGCGACCTCAACGGCGCCAACATCATCGTCGACGGCGGCGGCAACGTGTGGCTGATCGATTTTTTCCACACCCGCCGCACCCATGCCCTGCTGGACCTGATCAAGCTGGAGAATGACGTTCTGTACATCATGACCGACATCGGGGACGAGGATTTCACCGAGGCGCTGATCCTGAGCCGTCATCTCGTCTCCGTGGCGGACCTGGCCGCGCCGTTGCCCGAGTGGACCGGTCTCGGCCTGTCGTCGCCGAAGCTGAGGCGGGCGTGGGAGACCGTGCGCCACCTGCGCTCCTTTTACCCGGCGATCGTGCGTTTCGACCGCGATCCGCTGCAACTCGTGGCCGGGTTGATGCGTTATGCGGTGCATACCCTGTCCTTCGAGGAATCGAGCCCCATTCAGAAACGCTGGGCTCTGTTCTCCGCAGGGCTTTGCGCCGCCGCGATCGTTTCCCATTACGAGCGGGTGGGGCCGCTGCGGGTGGACTGGATCGAGGCCCCCCTGTCGGCTCCGGGACGGCTTGGCCTCAGCATTCTGCCGGGGCGGCGGGACATGGGGCGGGTGCTCGACGATGATCTGGCGAGCCTGAAACGGGCGGGCGTCACCGATGTGGTCGTGCTGGTGACCGACGACGAGTTGAAAGACTACGGGGTTCCCGGCCTGAGGAATGCCCTTGAGGCGGCGGGGTTCGGAGTCATCCGGACGCCGATCCCCGATCAGGGCGTGGGCGATCCGGGAGAGGTGGGCGACCTCGTCGCCTGGATCGACTGGCGTCTGCACGAGCAGGCGCGCGTTCTGATCCATTGTTTGGGCGGGGTGGGCCGTTCTGGCATGGTGGCGGCCTGCGTTCTGCGCCAGCGCGGCCTAAGCGCGGACGAGGCCATCGCGGAGGTCCGCCGGGCACGCTCGCCCCGGGCGGTGGAGACCTCGGCCCAGGACGCTTTCGTCCGCTCGTTTGACCCAGGACGCTTTCGTCCGCTCGTTTGAAAGGCAGGAGCCACACGTCACGACGGGGACGGTTCGTCCTGGCCGCCGTCCGTGTCGGCCCTGGCGGAGCCTTCGATCTCGAAGTGACGGGTCAGATATTGCTGAAGACCCCACAACTCGCCGTCCTCGAAGACGATGCGGATCAGGTTCTGGCGGTCGCAACGCTGGACCATGGACATGATCTCCTCCGCCTCGCGGAGGATTTTCGAGATGTCGGTCCGCACGTCGGGGGCGGTGGTCGCCAACGCCTTGAACCGCTCCAGGTGCGCGGGATCGGATTCGAGCTGCCGGCGCAGGGCGCGGAAGAAGACGTTCTTGTCGCCGGTGCTGTAAGCGTCGAGCAATCCGGTGATGAAGGCGCGCACATCCTCCTTGCCGCTGCCCTCGTCTTCGAGCAGGCGGACCAGAAGCCGCGTGGTAATGACGCTCAGATCGTTCAGGGCGACATTGAACAGCGTGATCAGGGTGCCGACGTGGCCGATGTCGTTGGGGTTGAGGCTTTCGGCGGAAACCCCGCCCTGAACCGCCGGCGGGCGGAAGGCGCCCTGGGCCTCGATGGCCCCCGAGATGGCTCCCGAAATGGCATGGGTGAGAACCGTCTGAAGGTCGCCAGTGGTGGGGAGAAGCTCCCGGTCCCGTCTCGCATCGTCCACGGCGGCGGTGACCTGCTGGGCCATCTCGGTGATGGCGCTGGTCTGGCCGCCGATGGAGCGGGCGAGCCCGTCCACCTTGTTCGCGATTTCCAGGACGAGAATGACGACCACGCCGACGATAACTGGGAGGAAGAGCGCGAGCACCACCACCGCTAACTCGCTCGGCAGCAGATAGGTGAGATTCTGCCATCCGAAAAACGACGTCACATAAGCGAGGACGCCAAGGATCCACAGAGCGGAAAACCCCATGGCGCCCGGTACGATCCACTTTCTCATCGCTGACTGAAACCCCACGGACACGCCCCCGGACGAACCTCGACCGAAGGCGGGAACCATACCGCAGTTTCATGCATGATTAAATCGTTTTAAGGGGCGAGGCGGGGCACGGAACTCGGGTTAACGAAAGTTGACTTTTCCGAATTAAATGTCCAGTATAACAACCAAAAGTCGTAATGCGCGGGCCTCCTTTCGCC
>JADGDA010000272.1 GCA_015228695.1 Alphaproteobacteria bacterium | reverse complement strand
CTGCACGGTGGCGCCGTCGAAGGTAACGATGATGTCCCCGGCCTGGAGCCCCGCCGTCTCTCCCGGACCGTTCCGGTAGACCTCGCGCACGAAGACGCCCTCCGTTCCCTTCCAGCGATGGGCCTTGGCCACCTCCTCCGTCATGGGCTGGATCTGAATGCCCACGTATCCGGGCTGGGCCAGCGCCCACCGGGACGGAACCAGAAGGACCACGGCCAGGATCGCGGCGCGGAGAAGGATCGTCAACGGCACGTCACGTTTCCTCTGCATTTTCAGGCTCTCAGGGTTTGGAGGCAAAGGCTTGTTCGATGAGGGTCTTGCGCTTGCCGGTCCAGAGCGGGAACGAACCCCCCGTTTCTGGATCGGCATATCCCCCCGTCCGCGCGAAAACGAACGCGCCGAGGTAATGGAACGGATCGAAATACCCGGCAAGGCGGAAGACCTCTATCCCCGATGCATTGAAGAAGACGACCGTCGGCGTGAAACCGATCCGGTATTTCAGGGCCAGGATACGCTCCGGCATCCGCCTTCCGTCGAAGTCCGTCACCTCCAGGCCGCCGCGCATGTTCATGACGACGACGTCGAAGTTCTTTTTGATGTAGGCCTTCGTGCCCTCGTGCTGGAAGTTGACCTCATGCAGGCGGGCGCAGGAATCGCAGTGGGGAAGCTCCCAGAGCACGGCCAGCATCTTTCCGCTTCCGTTGGCGTCGGCCAGGTCGAAGGCGAGTTCCAGCAGGGAATCGTTCTTGAACCAGTCCTGGGTCGCGCACCCGTCTCCCCGGTCCAGGGTCGCGGCCCGCGTGGGCGTGGCGGTCATGGACACGGTGGTCAGGAAAAGGGTGACGGCAATAAGGACGGTCCTGAACCGGACATCGAAACGCGACGGCATGGCGAGGGTCTCCAACTGCGGTCCGCGATCCTACCATGGCCGCCATGAAACACGGAACCTTGATCGGCGTCGGCTTGGCTTCTATGGTGGCCGCAACGCGGGAGACCGGGGGTGTCGTGGATCAGGAAGCCCTTTTGCAGACCCTGCTGGAGACCGGACTGACCCATTGCGCCGCCTCCGTGTCGGCGGGGGGCGGGCTGATTGCGTCCCTGTTCCTGGCCGGCCTGCTGGGCAGCGTCTCCCACTGTGTCGGAATGTGCGGGCCGATTGTTCTCGCCCAGGTCACGGCGCGGCTGGAATGCGTTCCGGCCGGGCGCATGCGGGACTGGCACCGGCTGACGGGGGCGGCTCTGGCGTCCTATCATGCCGGCCGGATCACCGTCTATGGAGTCCTGGGGGCCGCCGCCGCCCTGATGGCGGGAGCGTTGGTCCAGACGAGCGGGTTGCGATGGATTTCCGGAGGACTGCTCGTCCTGGCGGCGGTGCTGTTCCTGGGGTCTGCGATTCCTCGGGCGATTCCCCGGTTGCCGGGGTGGTTGCCGGGGTGGGCGACGGGGCTTGCCGGGTCCCTGCCGCGGGGAACCGCCGGGCCGGGGGGCTATGGGCTTGGGCTGGTGCTGGGGTTCATTCCCTGCGGTCTGGTCTATGCGGCCCTGGTCGCCGCCGCCGCCAGCGCCGATCCGGTCGCCGGGGCGGCGGGCATGGTCGCCTTCGGGCTCGGCACCGTGCCGAGCCTGCTGGCCGTGGGGGTGTTCGGACACCTCGCCGCCCATCGCTGGCGCGCCGCCGCGCTGCGCGCCGCGCCGGTGCTGATGGTCGTCAACGCGGGCGTCCTGGCCGTCATGGCTTGGCGTCTTCTGGTCTGAATCTCTGGAAACGGGAGGCGTGATCTTGAAGAGAATTCACCTGTACGTGGCTGCCGGCCTTCTCTTCGTCGTGGTCGCCACGGCGTATGCGCTCTATCGTTCCGGTTATGATCCCGGAACCCCGTCGGGGAGTATTCAAACGAATACGGAGGTTCGCATCGGGGGGCCCTTCACCCTGGTCGATCAGAACGGAAAGACGGTCACCGCCGCCGATTTCCAGGGCCGTTTCATGCTGATGTACTTCGGCTACACCTATTGCCCGGACGTCTGCCCGACCAGTCTTCAGTTCATGGTGGGCGCGCTCGCGCTTCTCACGCCCGAGCAGCGCGCGAAGATCGTTCCCATCTTCGTCAGCGTCGATCCCGAACGCGACACCCCCGCCCACCTGAAGGATTACGTCTCCACCTTCAGCCCGGACCTCGTCGGTCTGACCGGGACCACCGAGCAGATCAACACGACGGCCAGATCCTACAAGGTCTACTTCGCCAAGGTGCCGGGGGAGAAGGGGGCGCCCTATCTGGTGGATCATTCCTCCATCACCTACGTCATGGGACCCGACGGGAAGTTCGTCACCCACTTCGGCCACGGCACCACGCCCGAAGTCATGGCGGAAAGACTGCGGGAACTGCTGTGACGTCCCGTCCGCCCGGCCGGGGGGTGATCGTCGCCGCGCCCTCGTCGGGCGGCGGCAAGACGGTCTTCACGCTGGGCCTGCTGCGTCACCTGTCCCGCTCGGGCGGGGGCGTCGCCTCGGCCAAGGCCGGACCCGACTACATCGATCCGGCGTTCCACTCGGCGGCCACCGGGGAGCCGTGTCTCAACCTGGACACCTGGGCGATGCGTCCGGAGACCGTCGCCGGCCTGCTCGGGCTCCTCCGCCGGAGAGCGCGTCTGGTCGTGGTCGAGGGGGTGATGGGCCTGTTCGACGGCGCGGCGGTGGAGGACGAGGGGCGCGACGGCTCCACCGCCTCCCTGGCGGCCGCGACCGGCTGGCCGGTGGTGCTGGTGGTGGACGTGCGGGGGCAGGCGGCCTCGGCGGCGGCGGTGGTACGCGGCTTTTCCTCCCACCGTCCGGGCCTGGGCATCGCGGGGGTGGTGTTCAACCGGGTGGGCGGCCCGCGCCACGAGGCCGCGCTCCGCTCCGCCTGCGCCCGTCATCTGCCCGAGGTTCCGGTTCTGGGCTGCATTCCGACCGATCCCCGCCTGGGCCTGCCGTCACGGCACCTGGGGCTGGTGCAGGCCTGTGAGCACCCGGACCTGGAGCTTTTCCTCGACGCGGCGGCGGCGGCCGTCGCGGCCCATGTGGACGTGGACGCCCTGATCGGCCTGTCCGTTCCCGGCGTTGCTCCGGGGGCCGCGCCCGCCCTGCCTCTTCCGCCCCCCGGTTCCTATGTCGCCGTGGCCCACGACGAGGCCTTTGCCTTCGCCTACGCCGCGACGCTGGAGGGATGGCGCGCCCAGGGGGCCGAGGTCCTGCCGTTTTCCCCCCTCGCCGACGAGGGGCCGGACCCGGATGCGGATGCCGTCTATCTGCCCGGCGGTTATCCCGAACTGCACGCGGGCCGGCTCGCCGGCAACGCCCGCTTTCTGAAGGGACTGCGCGACGCGGCGGAGGGCGGGGCCGCCGTGTTCGGCGAGTGCGGCGGCTATATGGTCCTTGGGCGGGGGCTGGTGGATGGCGACGGCCAT